>DAOWLV010000302.1 GCA_030643455.1 Candidatus Krumholzibacteriia bacterium
ATTGCTCATGCCCCCGCCGCGGCCGCCCTTCATGTAGGGGTCGCCGAAGCCGTTGATCCAGATGAACATGCCGCCCAGTTCTTCGGCCAGTACGATGAACGTGTTGCGGAACATCTCCGGGTAGGCGGATTTCAGGAGCTCATCCTCGAATTCAAGGTTTATCCAGGCGCGGTTCTGGTAGGCGCCGCTGCGCATGTGGGCGCCTTCGGGCAGGGGCAGGATCTCGCTCTCGAACAGCTTGATGGTCTCGCTGGACAGCTTGACGTCCGTGCCGACCGGTCGCTCGAGGTAGACGACGATCTGTTCCTTGGACTGGGGCCGCCAGAAACCACCGGTGCGAACCTTGTCCTTGAACACGAAAAACGTGCCCACGAACAGGGCCAGGGTCAATACCACGGGGTAGAGCCAGAACCGCAGGTGTAACCGGGTCAGCTTGCCCACGAAACTGACGAAGATGCCCACCCCCACCAGAAGTCCGCCGGCCGCGGCGATCCAGGGAAGGGTATCCAGACCAGCGTATCGACCCTTCCAGATGAACGCGACCACCAGGGTGACCACCGCCAAGATCACCACGCCCAGAGCCCAGCGCCAGAGCATGGCCATTCCCGTCAGGCCGAATTCCTCGTCCGCCGCCTTGCTCTTGCGCATCCCCTTTTCGGCGGGCCCCTTCAGGGCAACGGGAATCCAGGCGAAGGCCACGAAGATCGATGCCAGCATGGCGATGCCCACGCTCACGGCCAGGGGCACGTAGAAAAGGCTCAACCGGTCGGTCATGAAGATGAACGACAGGAAGGCCACAACGGTGGTCAGAGTGGTGGCCATGATGGGGAAGGCCACCTCGCGTGTGCCGCGGATCAGGGCCAGACGGCTGTCGCCTTCCCACCGGCCGGTCAGCCGGCGGTGGATGGCGTCGAGCACGAGGATGCTGTTGTCCAGGAGCATGCCGAAACAGACCGTCAGACCGCTGATGGTGATGAAGTTCACCGACACCCCGAAGAAGTAGAACAGGGTCAGGCAGATCATGATGGCCAGAAGGATCGAGAAGATGACGATGGCCGTCAGCCGGATCTGCTTGAGAGCGATTGCCAGCATGATGAACAGAAGGCCCAGGATGACCAGCGAACGGGTCACCAGTTCCTCGAGCTTGTTCTCGAGATCCTCACCCTCGTCCTGGTCCACCTCGAAGGTCACCGCGAAGGGGGCGTCGGCTTCGATCCTCGGCAGCTCCCGACGCAGGCGCCGGCTCACCGAGATCGAGTTCTGCCCGCTGCGTTTGGTGATGTTCAGGGTGATGACGTTTTCACCGTTGATGCGGCTGAAATAGGAGATGTCCTCGAAGTCCGGCTGGACGCGCGCCACATGGCCCAGGGTGATCGGCTGGCCACCAATGGTGCGCAACACCGTATCCTCCAGCATGCCGAGCGAGACCGAATCCTGCACGCTGACGGTCAACTCCAGTCCGCTGCGGCGGATCGAGCCGGCGGGAATGATGCTGTCCAGCACGTCAAGCCGACGGGCGATCATGTCGGCGGTCAGGTCGTACCGCTCCATCAGTTCCAGGTCCAGCAGCACCTTGATCAGGGGGCGCGCCCCGCCACGCAATTCGGCGTCGGCCACGCCGCCGATGGCGAGGAAACGGGGCACCAGCCAGGTCTCGGCCCGGTCGCGCAGATCGTTCATTGGCAGAGGGGAGATCAGGCTGACGGAGAAGAATTCCTCCGAGCGCAGTTCCTCGGGCACGTAGGGCCGGATGAAGGGCTGGCCCGCCCGGGCGGGAAGAGTGCGGCGAACAGCGCCCAGGCGTTCAGAAAGTTCTAGACGTGCGAACTCCATGTCAGTGCCGCGCTTGTATTTAACCGTGACGGAACTCTGGCCGTGTCGGGATTGGGAATCCAGGTCCTCGACCCCATGGCAGCCCGCGACGGCCTCCTCGATGGGCAGGGTGATCGAACGCTGGATGGCGCTGGGCGAGGCCCCGATCCAGCTGGTGACGATGGAAAGTTCGGGTAGTTCCGTTTCGGGCATCGCCTCGATGTTCAGTCGCGGCAGGGCGTATATGCCCATCACGATCAGGGCCGTGAACAGCATCCACGTTGCGACGGGGTGGTCGACGGCGAAGCGGATCACGGCAAACTGCTCCTTCCTAGTATTCCTTGTCCGTGCGGCGGTGCAGCATCTCGTAGACCACCGGCGTCAGGAACAGGGTCAAAAAGGTGGCGATGCTAAGCCCGCCGATGATGGTGATGGCCAGCGGACGCTGCATCTGCTCTCCGGTGCCCAGGCCCAGTCCCATGGGCAACATGGCCAGCACCGTGGTCACGGTCGTCATGATGATGGGACGGAAGCGCAGGGAACTTGCCTCCAGGATGGCTTCGCGACCGGGCCGGCCCTCGGACCTGAGCCTGCGGATGGTGGCGACCTTGACGATGGCGTCGTTAACCGCGATGCCCAGCAGGGCGATCATGCCTATCAGGGAAATGATGTTCATGCTCTGGCCGGTCAACATCAGGGTGACCAGGGCGCCGGCGACTCCAATGGGCAGCACCGCGGAGATGATCAACGGGTCCAGGAAACTCTCGAACTGGGCCGCGAGGATCATGTAGACCAGCAGGGCGGACAGCAGCAGGGCATAACCCAGATCGCGGAAACTGCTGTTGATCTCTTCCTGTTCACCGCCGGTGACGAAGGCGACCCCTTCGGAAACCTCGATGCTGCCGAGCAGGGCGTCCACGTCGTGCCAGACATCCGCCAGACTGCGATCGTTGACGTCGCCGGAAATGGAGATCTGCCGTCGCTGGTCGCGCCGCACGATTTCACGTACGGGCGTGCCCCGGGTCTGGATCATGAACGACCCCAAAGGAACGGTCTTGCCTTCTCCCACGGCCACCGGTGAAGCCAGCACCGTGGCCAGATCGTAGCGCTGCTCGCGGGGCAGGCGCACGGCGATATCGATCCTCTGCTCTATCTCGTTGTAGGTGGTGGCCACGGTGCCCTGGATGCGGTTGCGCAGCTCGCGGGCCAGGGTTTCGGGCTCCAGGCCGAAGCGCAGCGCCTTTTCCCGGTCCACGGTCACCTCGATGGTGGGATTGCCCATCATCCGGTCCATCTCCACATCGGCCAGACCGCCGATGGCGCGCAGCCGGGGCAGGAGGTTTTCGGCCATGATCCGGGCTTCTTCGGATTTTTCCGCCACGATACCCAGCGTGAAGGCGGCCTCACCACTGGCCAGGATCTCACGCAGTCCGACACCTTCTTCGCTGAACACGAAGATGGCGCCTTCCTTTTCCGCCAAACGTGACTGCAGCCGATCCTTGACCTTCTGCATGTCCTGGCGGCCTTGGCGTGAAGGACGCAGCATGACCCGGATACGGGCCGTGTTCGCGGAGCTGTATTCCTTCAGGCTGGCCAGGGTCTTTTCGGTCTCGCCAACCTGGGAGTAGACCGTCACGACCTCTTCCATGGGCATCAGGAATCCGGCCAGATCGGCGGCTGTTGCCAGGGTCATTTCCAGGGGAGTTCCCGCGGGCAGTTCCACCGCCAGGGTGAAATCGCCCCGCGTGCGGTCGGGCATGAACGACAACCGCATCCTGCTGCCCATCAGACCGGCGCCGGCCAGGGCCACCATCAACAGGACCATGAACACCAGCTTGTGGTCCATGACCCGGACCAGCAGGCCGTGGTACGCCCTGACGACGGCCTGGAAAGCCCGCTCGCCGGGTCGGAAGAGGAGGCTGGGGATTTCCCTGGGAGTCTTGAGGATGTGGGCCGAGAGCATGGGCTGAAGCAGCAGGGCCGCGAAGATGGAGACCATCAGCGAGATGGTCACCGTCAGGGCCTGGTCGCGGAAGAATTCGCCGGCGATGCCGGGTACGTAGATGACCGGGAAAAACACCGCGACGGTGGTCAGGGTGGCTGCGATCACGGGGGAAGCAACTTCGGAGGTGGCGCTGGCGCAGATGTCGCCGATGGGTGTTTTACTGCCCTTCTTCAGCCTCAGGTGCCGGTTGATGTTCTCGAGCACCACGATGGAGTTGTCCACCAGCATGCCGGCCGCGAGTGACAGACCGCCCAGGGACATCAGGTTCAGACCCACCCCGGCGAAGTAGAGGAAGCCGAAGGTGGTCAGGATCGACACGGGAATGGCCAGGCCGACGACCACGGGGCTGCGCCAGTTCAGCAGGAAGAAGAAAAGCACCAGGAAGGCCAGGCCGGCGCCGTATTTGAGCGAATCCTCCAGACCCTGGAAGCTCTCCTGGACGAACTCGGCGTCCTTGTAGATGAACGAGTAGTCGAATTCGACATACTGGTCACCCAGGATGTCCAGGACCTTGTCCACCTCCGCGGTGGTGGAGATGGTGTTTTCACCGACCTCCTTGTACAGGTGGAGCGAGACCACCTCTTCGTCCCCGATGAGGGTGAATCCTTCCGGTTCTTTCACCGTGTCCACGACTTCGGCCACGTCGCCGATGGTGATGGCAGGTCCGGCGGCGGGGATCTCGGTCCTGCGGATCTCGTCCAGATTCTCGAATTCGCCCAGGATTCGCAGCGGCAGGTGCAACGGCCCCTTGCGGATGCGTCCACCGGGGAAACTGATGTTGGCCACCCGGAGCGCGAAACTCAGGTCCTCGATCGTCAAACCGTACAGGCGCAACTTGTCGAAGTCGGGCCGCACC
>DAOWLV010000171.1 GCA_030643455.1 Candidatus Krumholzibacteriia bacterium
CAACTGCTGGACGGCCCGGAAACGGGAGCCATGGAGCGTTTCCTGGGCGTGAACACCCAGCTGGGGCCCGAAAAGGAGCACGCGGACTGCCTGGTGGCTGTTTATCCGGGCTCCCACCGGGAAAACATTTCTCTTTCATCGTTGCCCATGGTCAAGGCCTGGACCGGGACACCCAACCGGCTGAGCCGGGAGCACCGGGAGTGGCCGATCATTCCGGAAGTGGTGGGCTCGACGCCGTGGCCCGGTGGAGCAGCAGCAAAAACGAGTAATTTCCAAAACTTGTCGCGGGTTTCAGAAGACCGAGCCTTGTCTGCCCACCTCCTGATTCGTGAACGTCGCAGCGCCGTGGCCATGGATGGTCGATCTTCCCTGGGTCTCGAAGCATTCACACGGATCCTGGGCCGTTTGATGCCCGATCGGGACCACCCGGTTTTCTGCGCCGTCCCGGGCCTGAATCACGTGTCTATCATCCTGTTTGTACATCGGGTCGACGGCCTGGCGCCCGGCCTTTACGCCCTGATCCGCCATCCAGATCACGAGGAGTCCTTGCGGGGTTCGTTCCGGGCCGACTTCTCCTGGACGCGGCCTGCGGACTGCCCCGACAACCTGCCGCTGTTCACGCTGAGCGAGGGGGACTTTCGCGAGACGGCGCGGCAACTGAGCTGCGGCCAGGCCATTGCTGCGGACGGTGCCTTTTCCCTGGGAATGATCGCCCGATTCGACCACGCCATGTCCGAGACGGGCCCCGGCGTTTATCCGCGTCTATTCTGGGAGTCGGGATTGATCGGGCAGATGCTTTACCTCGAGGCCGAGGCGGCCGCAGTTCGGGGGACGGGAATCGGTTGTTTTTTTGACGACGAGGTGCACCGGGTTCTGGGGATCGATGATCACGCCTGGCAAAGCCTATATCATTTCACTGTCGGTGGTGCTGTAGAAGACAATCGACTGCAGACCACTGTTGCCTACTAGAAATACTCCGTGAAACCGGATGTGATCATACCCTTCCCCTCCGCGGGTCCCTCCTTGGTTCCTTCCGGGGCCTCCTCCTTGATTCCCATCCCGAACCCCCCCTTGGGTTTCCTCTTGGGCTGTTCATATCCCCCGTCGTTGATACCCACGAACAGGAATTCCATCACGCACAAAGCTCCTCCGGCCTCCAGCTGGACGGCAGGCTGGTCCTCGTGGGGAATGGGCAAACCTCCGGGGTCGTGGGTCACCCTGACGAGGGGGTTGTCCATATCAAGGCCCCGGGCGACGACCACCGCCTTGCGGAAATCCGAGAGTATGACCTCGCTGCCCGGAGGATACAGACCAGTGGTCCGGATGAGTGCGGCCAGGATCTGGGGGTGGAAGGAGCCGACGTCCTTGAGCATGGTTTCGAACGCCCGCCGCGGCGACATCGGCGCCTTGTAGGGCCGGACCGCCGTCATCGCCTCGAATACGTCACAGACATGGATCAGGGAAGCTGCCGAACCCTGGGTGTACCAGTCGGGCATGATGGGATACCCGCGCCCGTCTTCACGGATGTGATGTCCCCAGGCGGCTGAAATGATCAAGGGGCTTTCCTCCCCGCTGGCCAGGAGAATCTGGGCCCCGGCCGCGGGATGGGATTGAATGACTTTCATTTCTTCTTCGGTCAGCTTGCCGGCCTTGAACAGGATCTCTTCGGGAACCTTGCCCTTGCCCAGGTCGTGCAACAGGCCCGCGGTGGCCAGTTCACGCAGGACCTCGTTGGGCCAGCCCAGTTCCCGGCCCAGCATGGCAGCCAGCGCGGCAACCCGCACCGAGTGGCCGATCGTGTAGCTGTCGTAGTCGGGGTAACGCATGAACTGCATGACGTCCATGGCTCCGTTTTCGGAGGCGGCCACGAGTCTTTCGCCGCTGTCTCGAGCCTGGGACAGATCCACGGTTTCGTTCTTGTTGATCAACAGGTTGTTGGAGGACACGGTATCGTACAGGGCCTGATAGACGTTCAGCAGGGGGGCGAAATCGGTAGCCAGGTAATCGGAAGCCGCAAAGGATTCCGTCTCCCTGTCTTTTCGGTCTCCCTCTTCCCGGAGAGGATCCGAAAGTTCGATGTGATCGATCCCGTGAGCAGCGAAAAGTGCCTTGGCAACTTCCAGGTTCTCCAGGCGATCCTTCTGGAGGGCACCCAGGCGGAAAAAGGTGGCCACGTCCACCATGGCGAGCGGCAGGTGGAAAACGAATCCGCCACACCTGAGACGTTCAGCGAATTCAATCAGGGACCGGCCCGCGATCGAGGGACCGACCAGATACTTGCCCTGCCGGATGAACTTGCCGCCATAAACACCGAAGGAGAAATCCTCGGAGTCGTCCTCCGCCATCATGTTGCGCAGGCGGGTCGTGAAGTCGCGACAGACAGCCTTCACCTTGGGGTGATCGTCGAAATACATCTTGCGCTGATTGAGGCCGCTGGCCAGCAGGATGATGAGATCGCTGAATTGATTTTCCACCGGACTAGCTCCCGTCCATTTCATCCGCGGGCAGCGCCGCATCCAAAATGATTATTTCGGCCTGTGTGCGACATTCCCGGGGCCAGACCTTGAAGAAGAAATATTTCTTTTCGTCGCGGATCCTGGTCATCAACGGAAGATTGGAGCCCGGGTCCAGCTTGCCGATCCAGTTGAGGGCACCGGGCACCCAACCGGCATTCCGGTTCACCTCGGGCAAATTGACCACCGCATCACAGAGCAGCCGGGTCGACATCATGCGCAGGTCCGGCGTGATGGAATTGCCGACGCCCTGCTTGATGAGCGACAGGAAAAAACTGTCATTTTCCGGATCATATTTCCGGAGGACCATCATCAGGATCTTGGTCAAATCGTTGGGCGGATGGCGGCGAAGGTTGTCGTGGATGCGGGGTCCGTGAACCGAACCCTGCGAGGATTTCATCAGTGCCAGGTGTACCGGGTACATCGCCGCCAGCGGCAGGTCCATGAGTCTGGTGGAAAATGCCTGATCGCGCAGGGCCTGAGTGCGTTCCAGGCGGGACACCTGCATGATGGCCGCCTTGGAGTCGAGTTGGGCGGCGGCAAACCACAGCTGCTTCCCTGTTTCCGGATGAGAGTCACTCAGCCCCCGCAGCAGGTCGCTGACCAGGTGGGGCCAGACCAGGGGGCGATGGTCATCGCCGAGGGATTCCCAGAGCTTGGTCCAGAATTCCACCAGGAATTCCGGTCGGGAGGCGAGCAACGGGTTACAGAAGGCCGGTAGAACCGAATCGATGACAGCCTGGTCTTCTTTCAATACCGCGGTCACCATTGCGGCCGAACAGAGACTCAGACCCTGCGTGGTCATATCCGGGCCGGCGATGGCCCGCTCCAGATTGGTCACCAGGGATATTTCAAGGGCCGCGGAGGGTTCGGAGGCAAGCAGGTGGAAGCAGATTCCCAGGTAGTTGTTCAGGGACGACGGTCCGGGTTCAGCAGGGGAACTACCGCTGGTTTCGAGAGCGTCGACCTCGTCTTTCAGCTGGTCCAGGGTAAAAAGGTATTTCTTTTTCGGTTTGTCCTTCTTTTTTTCCGGGACCTTGTTTCTCCAGTCGCCGCCGCGATCGGCCTCCTTCTTCAGGAGGCTGAACACGAGGTCCACTGAATTGGGGTCCTTGCTCAGATCCAACGCCCGCTTGGCGTTTTCGATCAACTGGGCAAGTTCGACAGGATCCGGATTCACCTCGACCAGGCGAAGCAACGCCTGGCGCAGGATCATGATGTTCTCGGGTGTGGATTCGGGATGTACCATGAATCCGTCTTCACCGGTTTCGGATTTGTCATGTTCCACGTTTTCGAGAATACTGTTGACGATTTTCATGAACTCACGGGCCAGCTTTTCGCTGTCGGTCGCCATATCGTCAAGGAACATCCGGGCCTCATCGGGGGTATCGCCCCCGAACATCTGATCCAGGGTCATCAGGTCTTCGTCGTTTTCATCTCCGCCGTCTTGATCATCCGAGCCCCGGACAACGTCGCGGCTGGCGGTGTTGACCGTAGACGGCAGGTTCTTGATCTTGATCTCCTGGAATCCGGTGGTGTTGCCCAGGTTCTGTTTGTGCTCCTGCAGGGAGGAAATGGCCAGGCGGAGATCCTCGGGGGTCAGGTCGGCGCTGATCTCCAGCCGGGCGATGTTCAAGGGAACCAGAAGATCATACAGAAGCCGGATGTTGCGATGACGGGAATCCACCATTTGCGACCGGATCAGCATGCCGGAAGCGGTGATCTCGATGGCCATGGAACTGTTCGGCCGGATGGCCATGACCACCTGCTCGCAGGTTTTTTCCGAAACCGACTTGTACTGTTCGTGATTGGCGGAATAATACGCCCCGACCGTCAGAAGCTGGTCGATGGCCTTGAGAAACATCGCTGCGGACCGATCGAGCGGTTTACCCGAAAGATCGCAGATTGTTTCGCTGTTGAGGGCAGAATTTAACGCCATGAATCCTGAATCCTTCGAAGATCTTGAACCAAACCTGAACCCAACGATGTTGGGCGAAATTCTCCACTAACCGTTTCGTCAAATCCGGGGAATGACTTAACGGTTTATTGGAAACGGACTATATTTGAAAAACAGGAGGCTTTAAATGACCGATCAAGACAAACCCGACCCGGTCGGACCCGGAAACGGGGATCCTGCAGAAAAACTGCCTCCCGGCGTGCCTGAACCGCCGGATCTGGCCAAGGTGCGCGATTTGCGCCAACGCCTGGCGCAGGATCGTTCCGCTCGGGGAGGATCTGGTCCGGGAGGCGGGCGTGGTCCGGGGCGCGGCGCCCCCACGGGCAAACAGGCGCGGGACATCGGGACCTACACCATCATCCCGATGATGATGATCGCCGGGCCCCTGGTGGGTTACCTGCTGGGCAAGGGAGCGGAAAACCTGTTCGGCGGCGAACCCTGGCCGGGCGTGATCGGCATGCTGTTCGGTTTGGTGGCGGCCTTTCGGCAGATTTTCCTGCTGCTGGCGGCCAGGGTAAAGCGGGACCGGGGGGAATAGGGGGCCGGGGGTTGTTGGTTGGTCAATTAACTATTAATCAACCCGCACAAACCGGACTTCGATCTTCATTTGCAAGGCCTCAGCGATTCTCCGCAGTAGATTGAGCGAATGACCTTCATAGTCATCATCTTCCAGGCGGGAAATGACCGAGTGGGAAGTTCCGACCAGGGAGGCCAGTTGCATCTGGGTCAAACCGGCATCGATTCTGAGGGCATAAATCTGGCGAGCGATCCGAAGGTTGGTTTCCGCGGCACGCAATTCACGCCGAGCTTCCTTGGATTGGAAAAACATCTCGTCCAGGATTTTCAAGGCATCGAAGTTGGATTTTTTACGGGTCATGATTTTTTCCTATTCGAAAGTGTGGATTTCAGGGTCCCTGGCAAAGGTCGTCATGTTTTCCAAAGCCTGATCGATTTCCGGTGAAGGTATTCGGGCGGCCTGCTTGGAAAAACCGTGAGAAACAACCACGGTACCTCGGCCAAAATAAAAATAAAGGACGCGAAAATTCATCCCACGTACTTTGAACCGAAGTTCGTAAACACCATCCCTGAGATAATCTGCCACAGGTCTGCGAAGACTGAATCCTTCCTGAGAAAGCAACTCCAACCTCGCTTTGCATTTGGCTTGAGCCTTGCCCTCCAATCCTTTAAACCAGTCCAGGAAAGGGACACTTTCTTCATGATTCTGAAAAATGACCAATCTGACCGGCGGCACGAGACCCCTTTATTTTAGCAAAAATGATAAAAAAAACAAGAGAAGGTTTGCAAAGAACTGCAAAGCACCGACCAATTATGTTGAATTCCCTAATTGATTATTTGGAGTGTGATTGAAAAATCATGAGGATCGAAACTGTGGAAACGTCGACGCCACGCGTTGACTGGAGGCTTGTATTTCCGTCAACCTGGAAACCCTACCCCACCAACTTTTCCAGCCGCCGCAGGATCTCGACCATGGCCATGGTGTCCAGCTTGCAGTACTCGAGCAGGTTCTTGAAGATCAAGGCACGCTCCTTGGCCGTGACGTTTCCATACAGCGCATGCTGGTACTGGCGGGCGGCCTGGTTGCCGTCGCCGATGGCCAGGTCGTCGTAGTCGAAATCGGTCAGGGCCGGAAGCACGGCTTTCAGCGAGCAGTTGCCCTTTTGCCGCGGGTGGTAGACCCAGAAGGAGCGGAAGGGAATGATCAGATCGTCCATGCGTTCGACCAGGTTGGCCAGGTGTTCTGCCTCGGCGGGAAACACCTCGGCCAGATCCTCCAGCACGCCCTTCTCGAAACCCATGTTCCAGCACAGGACGGTGCCGTCGGGTCCGATGGCCTTCAGGGCTTCGATGAGGCCACCCCGGGGATCGCCGGGCAAGGGCTGTTCGTTCCAGGTGGCCAGGTACTCCACGTGTTCAGGCCGGGCGCCGGGTTCCTGCTGGATGTGCAGCGAGAACTGGAAGGGAATCCGCTGGTAGGGTCGCATTCCCGGCAACGGCGGGATGGCCGGGTTCATGGTCTCGAAATCCAGGTGATAAAGGGGATACTTCAATCCACCCAGCCAGCGGTGCAGTGCCTTGTGGTCAACCTGGACCTCGCCGGCGATCAAGGCCTTCTTCTGGATTTCCTGGCGCGGGGTCAGCTTGGCGGCGGGGATGTCGGTGATGGAAAAAAGGCCCTCGTCCAGAAACCCGAAGGCCCGGGAGCCGGCGCGGTACAGATCGGTCACGTTGTCGTCGGGCAGGACCGACCAGCACACCTCCTTGAGGGGACAAGTGTAGGGACTGGTGCAGCGCGTCCCGATGGGCGTGTCGGGATCGGGCCCGGCGATGGTATCGAACATCCTGTTCAGGGCCGCGGGCACGTATTCGATGAGCCGC
>DAOWLV010000445.1 GCA_030643455.1 Candidatus Krumholzibacteriia bacterium
ATTTGCGAAAGGGTTGGGTTCCTGCCCCTGGGACGCCCTGATACACAATGGTCCGGCAAGGGGGCTGATAGAGACTCCTGTGGTGCATCGCGAAGCGCTAAGCCACGGGAGTCTCTATCAGCCCCCTTGCCGGACCATTGTGCATCAGGGCTTTTCGCGAATCAGGGTCAGGAACTCCCCCCGGGTCTTGGGATCGTTCTTGAAGCAGCCCAGCATCTCGCTGGTCACGGCGTAGCTGTTCTGTTTCTGGATGCCGCGCATCATCATACACAGGTGCTGCGCGTGCAGGACCACCGCGACACCGAGAGGTTCGAGGTTCTCCATGAGGCAGGTGGCAATCTGGGCGGTCATACGTTCCTGCACCTGGAGTCGGCGGGCGAAGGCATCCACGACACGCGCCATCTTCGAGAGCCCGACGATCTTGCCGTTGGGGATATAGGCCACGTGGGCCTTGCCGAAGAACGGCAGCATGTGGTGCTCGCAGACACTGAAAAAATCGATGTCGTTGACCAGGATCATCTCCTTGCCCTCCGCTTCGAACAGGGCGCCGCGCACCAGGGCACCGGGATCCTCATCGTAGCCGCCGGCAATTTCACGCCAGGCCTTGGCCACACGCTCGGGTGTTTTCAGCAGGCCTTCGCGCTGGGGATCCTCACCGATCTGGACCAGCATTTCTCGAATCAGTTTTTCCATGGCGGGACTCCTGTGACTCCTGGTCGTTCCTTGCAGGGTGCAACGTCCCGGAACATTCCGCGGGATCATCGTTCATAACGGCCGATCATCTTCGCTGCAAGCACGGGAAAATCAAAGATTAGGGGTGTTTTGCATCCCGTCAAGGGTTCCGGAACCCTAAAACCCAACGGGTATGTTCCCTGCACCACCAGTACGGGCAATGTCCATTTCATGCAGATTGCCCCAAAAAGGGCCGAACGGTGCCCGGTGTCGAAGAATCGCTCCCCCCGATTCCAGACCCGGCCCGAAGCGGCCCTTTTTTTTCACCTGAATTGTTCTTGGCGTGGAAACGGGAACTCCCGGATGGGTGAACGGCCCTCCTCTCTCACCTGTAAATAGTTGATATTACAAATCATTATCAGGTATTTTCTGCCTTGCTTTGGATACCTCAAAAACTACTTTTGCTTCAGATATAATGCTTCGACCCAGCTTTGGTCCCGTTCCAGACAAGGAGCCCGCCGTGGGAAACAAGATTGTCTACGTCAAGGAGCTCGCTCCCCTGACGAAGCTGTTCGAGATCGAGGCCGACCATATCGCCGAACGCGGCAAGGCCGGCCAGTTCATCATCCTGAGGGTCAACGATGAGGGCGAACGAATTCCCCTGACCATTGCCAATCGGAATCCCGCCAAGGGCACCATCACCCTCGTTTTCCAGGAAGTGGGCAAGACCACCGAAATGCTGGGCCAGCTGGATGTCGGTGACGAGATCCACGACCTGGCCGGTCCCCTGGGCATGGCCACCGAGATCCCCACCGGCAAGACCGTGGTGTGCGTGGGCGGCGGCATCGGCAACGCGGTGGTGTGGCCCCAGGTGCAGGCACTCAAGGATGCGGGCAACAGGGTCATCGCGATTCTCGGCGCCCGCACCAAGGAACTTCTCATCCTCGAGGAAGAGATCACCGCCCTGTCCGATCTGACCATCATCACCACCGATGACGGCAGCTACGGTCGCAAGGGAATGGTCACCCACGCCCTGGTGGATCTGATCGAGGAGGGGGATAAAATCGATGAGGTCATCACCATCGGACCCGTCGTGATGATGAAGTTCGTGTGCAAGACGACCGAACCGTTCGGCATCCCCACCCAGGCCTCGCTGAATCCTCTCATGGTGGACGGGACGGGGATGTGCGGGGCCTGCCGCGTGACGGTGGACGGGAAAACCAGGTTCGCCTGCGTGGAGGGACCCGAATTCAATGGCCACCAGGTCGATTTCGATGAACTGATATCCCGTCTGGCCTACTACCAGCCGGAGGAGCGAATCTCCCTGGAAAACTACCATCGTTGCCGCATGGATGAGGCGGCCGACAACCTTCAAAGCAGCGAGTAAAGGAGGACCGGTATGAACGACACACCCAAAAAACCCAAGAAGGTCCTCAACAGATCGAAGGTGAAGGTTCCCATGCGGGAGCAGGCTCCCATGGACCGGATCATGAACTTCGAGGAAGTCCCCCTGGGGTACAACGAAACCGAAGCCCAACAGGAAGCCCTGCGGTGCATCGACTGCAAGAACAAACCCTGCGTGGCAGGTTGTCCGGTTGGCATCGACATCCCCGCTTTCTTGAAGCTGGTGGGCCAGAAGGATTTCGAGGGCGCCCTGAAGAAGATCAAGGAAAAAAACTTCCTGCCGGCCATCTGCGGTCGGGTCTGTCCCCAGGAAGACCAGTGCGAAATGGTCTGCACGCTCAACCAGCCCGACAAGGGGCGTGAACCAGGCGGTGTCGGCCGTGTGGAACGTTTCCTCGGCGACTACGCCGTGGAGCACAACCTGGACATCATGCCGGACATTGCTCCGGCGACCGGCAAGACCGTGGCGGTAATCGGATCTGGGCCCGCCGGCCTCACGACAGCCAGCGACCTGATCCAGAAGGGCCACGACGTCACCGTATTCGAGGCCCTGCACAAGCCCGGCGGCGTGCTGTTCTACGGCATCCCCCAGTTCCGGCTGCCGAAGGAGATCCTCCTGAGGGAGATCAGCGGCCTGGAGAAAATGGGCGTGAAATTCGTCATGAACTACCCCGTGGGCAAATCGGAAAGCCTGGACAGCGTCCGCGAGCGTTTTGACGTGGTGTTC
>DAOWLV010000064.1 GCA_030643455.1 Candidatus Krumholzibacteriia bacterium
GACGATCTCTTCCGGAAGTTCCCGGCCACGGATGTCGCCCACGACATTGTAACTGGTGGTTTGGCCGTGATTCTTGGCTTCCATGTACAAGTGAACACGTGGTTTGAGGCCTTTTTCGGCCAGTCGGCGCAGGCGTCCGGCATCTTCCACGGACAAGGCCGCGGTGGGGATGCGGGGAGCGTCTTCCTTGTAGCTCATCATGCCCGTGTGTGGCGCGCCCAGGCTCACGCTGGCGGCGGAGCGGACCAGGGCGGCCAGCGCTCCGTGACGGGCTGCGGCACTGGCTCCGCCGACCCTGTATTTGGCTACGCTGCCGTAACCCTCATAGGGCATGTCGAACAAGACTATTTTCCCATTGGCTTCAGCGGCGCGCGCGTCCAGTTCGTCGTAATCGGTGACCACCATGACTTCGGCTTCGATGCCTTCAGGGCCGGTGCCGTCGCTCAGGCCGAGGCCGGTCATGGCCAGGTCGAATTCCACGGGCCCGGTGCAGCGTGCCCACTCGTTGCCGCGGGTCCAGTGGGGGACCGTGACCGGTTCTGTCCATACGCTGTCGAAGCCGGCGTCACGCATGGATTGCATGGACCAGGCGATGGCTCTTTTCATGCCGGCCGACGCGGTCAGGCGGTGGCCAACCTCGTCGCACAGTTCGGCGAGTTTTCCGTAGGCGTAGGGATCGACCAGGGCGGAGTCGATCAAGGCTTCCAGGGTTGGGTTGGAGGGAACTGTTTTCACGGGAGTGGGAGGTGGACTTTGAGTTGGGTCGATTGAAGGGGCTGGGGCTTGGGAGCAGGAAACCATCCCGACGAGGGTCATCAGGGTTGTAATGGTGAGCAGGGTGCTTCTGAACATTCGGACTCCACTATTGGAATGTAATTGGGAAGTTAATGGACGGGGAAAGTACCATTAGATTGGGGATTCGTCATCCTGTTGGTGGGAGGATATCAGGGTTGGTGAGGTGGACCCCATCCCTTGGACAGTTTAGCGGCCGAAACTGCGTATGAAAGGATTCCCAATATTCATGCAGACTTCACTCCTGGAATAAGTTACAATTAATAAGGAGAATTCAATAAGGCTTTTTTAGGAGGTAGGGCAGCATGAGGAAAACAGCAGGAAATTCTTCCGCCATCAGGCATCTTCTGGTTTTATCCAACCTTCTTTTCATATCCCTTTTCATCGGCTGCGGCGGCTCTGACGATCCGGCCGCTCCGCAGGAACCCACGTGGTCCACCGTGATGGAAGAAACCATCGGCGTGGGTGGGGGTGCTGTAACCGGCGCCGACTTCAACCTCATTATTCCCGCGGGCGCATTCACCACCGAAGCGACCGTGGTCGTGAGCGCTTCCTCGCCAGGCGATCATCCCCTGCTGGATTCGCGGTTGGTGTCCACAACCACCGTCTACCGGTTTTCCGGCCTTCCGGAATTCACGGAACCACTGACGGTCGAACTGGCCTTCGATCCGGCCGTCTTAAAGGACGATGATCCCCTCATCGTCTATTTCGAGGAAGATGTCTTTCTGGATGACGAACCGAATCCCGTTCCCTGCGGCTGGCCCCTGCAGGATACCGTGGTGGACCCGACCGCCGGCGTCATCAGGGCGACCATCCCACCGCACGTCTATGCCGATCAGATCGACCCGCAGCAGAAAACCTCCAACGATATCAAATTCATCGCCACACAAGCCCGGAGCAATCTGCATTACACCTCCAACGAAGATTTCACCGTAAGCTGGATGGAAAGTGCGGTGGATCAGGAGTGGGTCGACGGATTGCTGGCGGACCTGGCCCGCGCCAAGGCACAATTGGAAGCGATGGGATACAAGTTGAATCGTTATTCAAGTATAACGGTCGAGGCGATTCCCATTCCCGGATCCGACGGCAACTTCATCCAAAGCAAGTTCGGGATTGAGTTTTCCCTGCTCCAGATCGATCCGTCCCTGCAGGGGGATGAACGGCTGGCCAGCGCGGGACACGAACTTTTTCACCTGTTCCAACAGGGTTACGGAATCTGCGGCCACTATTTTGGCTACTGCCACAATTGGCTGTCCGAGGCCTGTTCCATCTGGTTCGAGCCGATTCTTCTGGCAAATCCCTCCTACGTGGCGGACATCCAGAACGTCAACGCCAACTTCATTTCCAAGGGACTGGAAACCAATACCGCAGATGTAGGTTACGGGGCCGGGGCCTTTCTGACCTGGTTGACGGACAAATACGGCCAGGACCTTGTGCTGGAGATAAACCGGAAGGCCTCCGAGAATCCCGACATTCCAGGGGCCGGAGTCCACGCCGTGAACGAGGCCATGCTCGATCGGGGCAGTTACCTGAATTTCGAATTCCGGGAATTTGCCCGGGATTTCGCTATTGGCGCAACGGGCCATTCCGGCTGGCCCATGCCGCCGGGGGATGTGGGCGTTCTCAAGAAGACCCTGACCAAAAAAGACTTCCGCTTCCAGACGATGGACCTTTCCGCCCACCCGATCCTCGCTGCAATCGACTTGAATACTTGGCCAACGAATCCGTCACCGCCCCATTTCCTGGTCATCGATGTGCCCGGCGGAACTCCACCCTACGTCGAGGCCTTCGTCTACAAATCGTCCACCGTGACAGGGTCCTGGGGTGCGGCTGGAGTGGCCGAAGCGGGCAATTCGGTGACGATTCCCGGTTTCGGGACGGGTGCGCAGAACAAGGTCAAGGTGGTGCTCATCAATTCCAACGGTGATGTCCCCTGTACCGACGAAACCGGAGCCACGGTCACCATGCGTCTGGCCAGCTGCGAGGAAACGGTGATCACCGGCCACAACGACGTCTACCTCATGGCCCACGTCATGGTCAGGTACGGCGGAGCCGCCGCCGATTCGATTCCGGTCACGGTGAACTACAGCAAGGTCCACTGCGACGGACATCTTGGCTCGGTGGGGCCGGTGTCCGGTTTCACCCGGAGCGACGGTGTCTACAATGCCCAGACTACGGCTGGCTTCAGCGTGTACAACGAACAGGAACTTTTCCGAGCATCCGCAACGGTCAACGGCGTTACCCTTGAAAGGGTTTATACTCTGGCTGAAATGGAACGCACCTTCTTTTTTGAACCGAAGATCGCGGATATCATCTTCGAGTTCTGCTGGGTGCAGGACCGCTGGGTGCTATGCGAATAGGGCGCCTGACGGATTAAATGGTTACGACACAGGCCTACTGGACTTCCCCTGGTTTCGTAGACACCCCTCATCCAATTGCGGAGGGGCTCCCCAGGTGGAGCAGGGTTGATACGAGGTCTGCGTACTAGCGGTACATGGCCTTGATCTGGCTCCAGGACGTTGTCGCCGCCGGCACCATCGAGTCGGCGGTTACCGGCCCCGAGTTCCCTTCCCAATTACGAACATTGAGTAATTTCCTTCGCCCACGGTGAAACTGTAGACGCCATCGACGATTTCGTGCATTCGGCTATTATCATCTGTTGCATCCAATGATGCTGCCGAAACCATTTCAATGACAAACCATCATAAAGAGGCACAATCGGGGACCCCCGGGGGGCACTTTTTCGCTATGATAATTGAATATCCATGCGTGGGAACTTGCTGGCGGGGTTTTCTGCATTGAAATCCAATATCCCGGCGCGACTGGAACCGGCGCACGAAACAAGACGTCGATCCTGTAGGGCACAATTTCTACGGCAAATAAAAACCAAGGCCCGGAGCCAACCGCTCCGGGCCTTCTTCAATCCACGGCAGGAAATTCCCCCACCTAACCCAGCTTCTTGAACACCTTGTTGATGCGCCTCAACGCCATGTTCAGTTCCTTCTTTGTAATGACCAGGGGAGGGGCGAAGCGGATAACGTTTTCGTGGGTTTCCTTGCAGAGCATCCCTTCGGCCATGAGCGCCTCGCAGTAGGGACGGGCCGGACGATCGAGAACCAGCCCGATGAACAACCCGCGGCCGCGCACCTTTTTGATGCTCTTGTACTTCATGGCCTTGAGTTCACCCATGAACCAGGGGCCCAGCTTGGCGCTGTTCTCCACCAGCTTTTCTTCTACCAGGACCTTCAAGGCCTCGCGAGCGACGGCCATGCCCAGCGGGTTGCCGCCGAACGTCGAGCCGTGGTCGCCGGGCCTGAAGACACTCATGACTTCCGTGTCCGAAAGAAAAGCGGACACGGGGTAGAACCCACCGCTGAGGGCCTTGCCAATGATCACGCCGTCAGGCCGGACGCCCTCGTGCTCGAAGGCGAACATCTTGCCGGTGCGGCCTAGGCCCGACTGGATCTCGTCGACGATGAACAGCACGTTGTTTTCCTTGCACAGGGCGGCGGCCTTCTTGAGGAAACCCTTGGGCGGAATGTTGATGCCGGCTTCGCCCTGGACGGGTTCCACCATGAAGGCGGCGGTGTTCTTGTTGATGGCTTTTTTCAGCGCAGCCGCGTCGCCGAAGGGAATGACCTTGAACCCGGGGGTGAAGGGGCCGAAGCCGTCCTTGTACTGGTCCTCGGTGGAAAAGCCGACGATGGTGGTTGTACGACCGTGGAAGTTGTCGGCGCAGACGATGATCTCGGCCTTGTCCTTCTTGATGCCCTTGATCTTCTCGCCCCATTTGCGTGCGGCCTTGATGGCGGTTTCGACCGCCTCGGCGCCGGAGTTCATGGGCAGGACCTTTTCGTAACCCGTCAGTTCGCAGACTTCCTTGCAGAAGAACGGAAGCTGGTCGTTGCGGAAGGCGCGGCTGGTCAGGGTGACCTTGGCGGCCTGCCGGCGCAGAGCCTTTAGCAGCCGGGGATGGCAATGGCCCTGGTTCACGGCACTATAGGCGGCCAGAAAGTCCATGAAACGGTTGCCTTCGACGTCTTCGACCCAGACGCCTTCGGCCTTCTTGATGACAATGTCCAGGGGGTGGTAGTTTTCCGCCCCGAATTCGTCCTCGATCCTGATAAGCTTATCCGCCTTCATGACAACCTCCTTCATGGGCAATTGGTGGTTTTGCGGCGGGGTTGTCCGCCGTAAACAGTCCGGACCAAGATAACCCTACCGATGGCCAAGTCCAGCCGGGAAACTCGCTTTGGGGCAGGTATTTCGACTTTTTGCGAACCAGCCGGAAGGCCCAGGAAAAAAGATTGAATATTTTGTTTTTTCTACTTGAAAAAGAAAAGAACTTTGGATATTAAAGTAATGCGGTTGGTCATTGGACATCCGACCTGGAGAAGGATTTCCGGAGAGGAAGACCACCGCAAGATCGACCCGGAGAGGTTTTTGGTATTCCGGGTTTGGTTTGTCGAGATGGTTTCGCCGGGTCCCGACGGAGCAAAGGCCATCGGCCAAGGACCCCCGAATGGGGCCGGAGAAGGATCTCCGAGCGGCAAGCGGGGGGCGGACTCACTGGTCCTGGGTGCCAGCCGCCCCCTCGTCAACCACCTTCACCCGAAAGGATTCGGGGAAGACGGTTTGACGGGCGGAGGCCAATACCATTCGATGAACCCGCTTCAGGAAAGGCAGGGCGGCCTTTCCTGAGACACAGGGACCGGAAGCCGGGGGACCCTTCCCCCAGCGGCCGGTCCCTGCACAGCGAATCCACTCCGGGCCCATGTGGTCACAAGGATGTGGCCGGAGGACGGAGTTGGCGATGACGCCCGGCAAGGAGGCCGGAAGTCGTGGCAGGTACCGGACAGACGGGACCAGGATCAGTGGGGGACCGGAAACGGACTCCCCTGTCGCCACTGATTCACGGCAGGGTCAGACTACTGATCCTGTCCTTTCTGCTGCGCACCAGAAAAGCCCATCCCTTCACCTCCGTGCGCAACAGCCTCGGTCTCACCGACGGCACCCTCTCGGTCCACCTGAGCAAACTGGAAGAGGGAGGGCTGGTCAGTATCGAAAAGACCTTCGAGGGCAAGAAACCCCTGACCCTGGTCCGGGTCACCCCCCTGGGACGCCGCCAGTTCAAACAATACGTGGCTGATCTGCAGGAAATCGTGCCCGGCCTGGGTTCCGATTGATCCGGAATAGTAATTGCAAATCCCGGTGGTGAAATCGAGGGGGATGAAATCCGGGCGCTGAAATCAGCGCCGTCTGACCCGAAGGCACCGCCATGTATGAAAATGAAAAAATCTATTCGATCGAAATTGGGGAAGTTCTCGAAATGCCGGACCCTCCCAAGGAACCACCGGCCATCGCTCCGGTGAGCCGGGCCGCTCCCCGAGCGCCCAAGTCAATCCCCAAACCCAAGCCATTCCCCAAACCCCAGCCCCAGGTGGAAAGCAAACCGCCCAGCGGTGGATTGCATTTTGCTCCCTTGATGATCCTGACTTTCCTGCTGGGTCCGTTTTCCGTTCATCTCAATCCGGAAAATCGGGAGAGGAAATGGTTGCTGACCATCGGCATGATCAGCGGCATGGCCAGTCTGGGCATGTTCGCCGGTCGCGGCTTCATTCTGGACATCATCGGGGAAAGCGGGTCGCTCTGGCCATTGGCCGCGATCGCGGTGCTGGTCGGGGTGACGGTTTTTTCCGTCTGGGCTCGCGCCTTGTACCTGGCCGGAAAACGGGATGGAATGCCCCGGCACAAGCTGCCGTCGGTGCTGCGCAAACCCTGGGCTGTGGGAATCGTGGGATTGATCGCCCCGGGGCTGGGTCTGCTGCTGGCCGGTTGCGCCCGGCGAGGGGTGGCCGTGATCTGGGCGGGTTGGCCCGTTGCGGCGGCGGTTATCGTGCTGGTCAACGGTATGCGGATCTGGAGCCGCAATCAGGGGACCGAGACGGTGTTCATCCAGCCTGAAGTCCTCGAAACCATCTTCATGATATCGGCCGGTATCCTGGTAGCGGGTTTGATCGGCTGGATTGCCCAGGCCCTGGAAGGAGCCCGCCAGATGATGGGTGAACCCGGCATCCGCCACCGGATGCGGGGTGACTGGTACGCCGCGGCCCTGATGTGCACCCTGGTGGGGATGGCGATCGTCTGGGATCCCCCGACCACGGCCCGACATATGGACAACAGTGGAATCGTCCTTCGTGAAAAGGGACTCAAGGTCATCCCGCTCCATCTGACCAGGGGCGCGCATCACCTGGACCCCGGGCCCTCGGAGTATGCGGTGCGGCTCCTCGAATTGTATGAAGACCTTGGACGTCGGGATGAGGCGGTCCGCCTGCGCAAGGAACTCGACGGCAACCTGGCTTCCTACCTGGCCCTGGTGCAGACCGAAAGTGGAGGTCTGGCCATGAGGTCGAATGCCGGCAGGATGTCGGCCCAGGATTGGAAGGTCATGGGGGAGCTGTTCGGACAGGCCGGCCCCCACGGGGGAGACCGGCCTGCCTATCAGGCGCGGTGAACGGAGATGCCCTGCGTCCCGGTCCGGGTTTCGGCACTGCCGTCCGAGGAATCTTCCCACCAGGAGACCAGGCCGGTTTCGAACCTGTCCAGGGGATAGCCGTCCTTGCGCGGCACGGCCCGCACGGTGAATCCGCGGCGTCCGGCCCGGCGGCAGGCGATGTCGCCGGAGAAGGTCACCGTACCATCGTCGGCGGTTTCGCCCGCGAAAAGGGTGGCGGTTTCGCCGTTGACGATCTCTCCCGCCGAATCCAACAACCCATGGTAGACCTCGACCAGGATTTCATCGGAAGGGATATCGCCCAGCTGGAGCGTCGCCCGTATCGGCACGGTCGAACCCATGGGCTGGGCTGAGAGGGACGGGGCCTCCACCCCGATGATCCCCAGCTTTTCCCAGCCGGCGTTCATCCTCTTGCGCCAGTCCGCGAGCTCCTTGGCGCGGGTGAAGCCGTCCGCACTCAATCGTTCGGCATTTTCGACGCAGGGAATGTAGAAACGCTCGGTGTACTCCTCGACCATGCGGTTGGTATTGAACTCGGCGTTCACCGTGCGCATGGAATTCTTCATGATGCGTGTCCATTCGCGCGGAACATCGTCGCTGCTGCGTTCGTAGAACGCGGGGACGATCTCGTTTTCCAGCAGATCATACAGAGCCGTGCTTTCCACGTCGTCCTGGTAGGCCTGGTCCTCGAATTCCTCACCCGCACCGATGGCCCAGCCATTGTCCTGCCGGTAACCTTCGCACCACCAGCCGTCGAGCACGGAAAGGTTGATGCCGCCGTTGGGCGGAACCTTCATGCCGCTGGTTCCGCTGGCTTCCAAAGGACGGCGGGGGGTGTTCAGCCAGATATCGACTCCCTGCACGAGATACCGAGCGACTTCGATGTTGTAGTCGTCGACGAAGACGATGCGCTGGCGAAATTCGTCCTGTTCCGCCTGGTGGATGAGCTGCCGGATCAGTTCCTTGCCGGGATGGTCCTTGGGGTGGGCCTTGCCGGCGAAGATGATCTGGACCGGTCGATCGGGATTGTTGAGGATCCGGCTCAGGCGGTCAGGATCACTCAGGATCAGGGCGGCCCTCTTGTAGGTCGCGAACCGGCGGGCGAAACCGATGGTCAAGGCTTCGGGATCCAGCACCTCGGAGGCCTGTCTGATCCAGGTGCGGTTGGCGCCCCGGTTGCGGAGTTGCTGGCGCAGGCGCCGCCGTACGAACCCGACCAGGCGTTCGCGCATGCGTTCGTGAGAACGCCACAATTCGGCGTCGGGAATCTGATCCACGCGATCCCAAAGGGTCTTGTTGGTCGGGTCCTCGAACCAGCGGGGTCCCAGGTAACGGTCGTACAAACGGGCGATTTCGGTGCACAACCAGCTGCGGGTATGGATACCGTTGGTCACATGGGAGATGGGGATCTCCTCGGCGGGCACTTCCGGCCAGACCTGTTGCCACATCTTGCGCGACACGTGTCCGTGGAGCTCGCTCACGCCGTTCACGAAGCGGCTCAGGCGCAGCGCCAGCACGGTCATGCAGAAGGTTTCCGCCTTGTTGGACGGGTCCTGGCGGCCCAGGGCCAGCAGGCGCTCCATGTCGATACCGAGTTCGTCGGCCTTGGGCTTCAGATAGGTGCGGACCAGGTCGGGATGGAAATGATCGTTGCCCGCCGGGACCGGGGTGTGGGTGGTGAACACGTTGCTGGCGCGAACCATTTCGAAGGCCGTGTCGAAATCGAGGCCATGATTCTTCATCAGCAGGTTGATGCGCTCCAGGGCGAGAAAGGCGGAGTGGCCCTCGTTCAGATGACAGACGGTGGGTTCGAGGCCGAGTGCGATCAAGGCGCGCAATCCGCCGATGCCCAGCAGGATCTCCTGCCGGAGGCGCATGTCGTTGTCCCCGCTGTAGAGGCGGCTGGTGAGTTCGCGGTCTTCGGGCCGGTTTTCGGGGATGTTCGTGTCCAGCAGGAACAGGGGATTGCGTCCGACCTGGAGGCGCCAGATCCGCGCCTTGACGACCCGCCCGGGGTAGTGGACCTCGATGGTGTGGTCGCTGCCGTTTTCGTCCTGTTCCAGGGACATGGACATGTTGTAGAAGTCGTTGACCGAATATTCCTCCATCTGCCAGCCGTCGTGGTTGAGATACTGCCGGAAATATCCGTATTGATAGGCCAGCCCAACGCCGACCAGGGGCAGGCCCAGATCCGTGGCGGATTTCAGATGATCACCGGCCAGGATGCCGAGGCCGCCCGAGTACAGGGGCAGGGATTCATGGAGACCGAATTCCAGGGAAAAATAGCCGATCAGACCGGTCTTGCGGTTTTCGTGCTCACCGTCGAACCAGGAAGAAAGGTTGAGATACCGATCCAGGTCGTTCCGCACTCTTTCCAGATGAGCCAGGAAAGCCCGGTCGCGTTCCAGTTCGCTGACCCTTTCGGCGGACAGGGAACCCAGGACGGCCACGGGATTGCCATCGTGCTTGTCCCACAGGTCGGGATCCACCCGCCGCAGCAGGGAGATGGCCTCGACATTCCAGGACCACCAGATATTGCGGGCAATGTCCAGCAGGGGCTTCAGGGGTTCCGGAAGGTTCGGTGTGACGACGAAGGTTTGGATCGTTGGCATTGTCTTCTCCTGGATTCCGGTCGTGCCTGAAGAATCCCTGGAACGAGGACGGGTCAAACAACAAGAAGCATGGGATGATGCTCCTATGACATCGGCTATACTGGTCCATAATAAAGGAGGACCGGTCCGGGGCCAATGCCGGGAAGTCGCCGCCAGTCTAGACAACCATGGCCCGGCCCGCCAATCCTAATTTCCCGGAGAGACCCATGGCGCCTTCTGAACTGAAATTTTTCCTTTCCCGCCTGCGGGCCGCACCGGGCTGGTCGGCGGGCAATGTGCTGGACGTCCGCGCTGCAGAAGCCTACAGGACGGGGCATCTGACCGGGGCGGCCAGCCTTCCGGTGGAGGAAGCGGGTGATGAGTGGGCGAGGCCAAAGATCCTGGAAAGGGAACTTCCGTCCATCTTTCTGCCGCCCCGCCACGAACCGCTGCTGGTGATCGGCACCCGAC
>DAOWLV010000237.1 GCA_030643455.1 Candidatus Krumholzibacteriia bacterium
GGATCCCGCGGATGCGCCTGATCCGGGCCCGAAAATGGACCACGAGAAGTTCCACCGTCAACGGACCGCGGCCATGGAGACCCAACGCACATCAAGCACGCAGGAGGGGCATCTCCTGGTGCTGGCCCATCTGGAGAAGATAATGGAAGCCGGCCCCGACCGGATGATGGAATGCATGATCGACGCGGCCCGCGAGGGCGCCACTCTCGGTGAACTGACCGGTGTGTTGCGGTACGACACCGTCTCGGATCTGGAAATCGAGCCCATTCCCCTCAGGCGGGACGCCGAACCATTTGAAAACCTTCGCCTCAGGGTAAAGGAGATGGGGCGGAGCAATGATAACGGCGCCCGTGTCTTTTTAGCCTGTCTGGGTGATACCGCCCGTTACATGCCCCGCCTCGAATTCACCCGGCGTTTTTTCCGGGTCGGAGGTTTCGAGGGCATCGAACAGGGATTCTTCAACGATGCCGCTTCCGCGACCAAGGCTGCCCGCGAGGCCGGCGCCAGTACCGTGGCCATGGTCGGGCTGGACGACACCTACACGGCAATGGCTGCCGAAGTCGCAACAAACCTGCGGGAACTGGATCCACCGCCCATGATTTTCCTGGCCGGTCAGGCCGAGGTCGCCGGGGTGGATGAAACCGTCCATGCCCGCAGTGATGCCCTGGATGTCCTGAGCCGCCTGGCGGCCAGGATGGAGGGTCGGTCATGAGCCGCATTCCCGATTTCAGCGGTGTTCCTTTCCGCGATTCCAGCTCCGCGACGGATGCTGACATAACCCGCTGGCAGGATGAGTTCACCGCCAAGGCGGGGGACGATACGACCTGGATTACCAACGAACAGATTCCGGTCAAACCCTTGTATACCGCCGCGGATGTCGAAGGCCTCGAACACCTCGGACACGTGGCCGGCATGCCGCCTTTCCTGCGCGGGCCCTACGCCTCGATGTACGTGACCCGGCCCTGGACCGTGCGCCAGTACGCCGGCTTCTCGACGGCCGAAGAAAGCAACGCCTTCTACCGGCGCAATCTGGCCGCGGGGCAGAAGGGCTTGTCCGTGGCCTTCGACCTGGCCACGCACCGCGGGTACGACAGCGATCATCCCCGCGTGGTGGGCGACGTGGGCATGGCCGGGGTGGCCATCGATTCGGTCCTGGACATGAAGACCCTGTTCGAGGACATCCCGCTGGACCGCATGTCCGTTTCCATGACCATGAACGGCGCCGTCCTGCCGGTGATGGCCTTCTACATCGTGGCCGCGATGGAGCAGGGCGCCTCGCTGGACCAGTTGGCGGGCACGATCCAGAACGACATCCTCAAGGAGTACATGGTCCGCAACACGTATATCTACGGGCCGGAATTCAGCATGCGGATCATCGCGGACATTTTCGCCTACACCGCCGAAAAGATGCCGAAATTCAACAGCATTTCCATCAGCGGCTACCATATGCAGGAGGCCGGCGCGACGGCCGACCTGGAGCTGGCCTACACCCTGGCCGACGGCCTGGAGTATGTGCGCACCGGACTGAAGGCGGGACTGGACATCGACGCCTTCGCGCCCCGGCTGTCATTTTTCTGGGCCGAGGGCATGAATTATTTCATGGAGATGGCAAAGCTTCGCGCCGGGCGGGTGCTGTGGGCCAAGTTGATCAGCGGGTTCAATCCTAGAAATCCCAAGTCGATGGCCCTGCGGACCCATTCCCAGACCTCGGGCTGGTCGCTGGCCGAGCAGGACCCCTTCAACAACGTGGCGCGCACCTGCATCGAAGGGATGGCCGCGGCCCTGGGCGGAACGCAATCCCTGCACACCAACGCACTGGACGAAGCCATCGCCCTTCCGACGGATTTCTCCGCTCGCATTGCCCGCAACACCCAGCTTTACCTGCAGGAAGAGACGAAGATCTGCCGCACGGTCGATCCCTGGGGCGGTTCCTGGTATCTTGAGAGCCTGACCCATGAGATCATGCACAAGGCGTGGGCCCACATCCAGGAGGTGGAGGACCACGGGGGGATGGCCGCCGCCATCGGAAGCGGGTTGCCGAAGATGCGGATCGAGGAGGCATCGGCCCGCCGGCAGGCCCATATCGATTCCGGCCGGGAAACCATTGTCGGGGTCAACAGGTACAGGTTGGCCAAGGAGGATCCCCTCGATATCCTCGAAGTCGACAACACCGAAGTGCGCCGGCAGCAGGTGGAGCGGCTGGACAAGTTGAAGGCGGAGCGGGACAGTCAAGCGGTCACTGCGGCGTTGGACGCGCTTACCAAATGTGCGGAGACGGGCCAGGGCAACCTGCTGGCGCTGTCGGTGGAAGCTGCCCTGCTCCGGGCAACCCTGGGCGAAATTTCCGATGCCATGGAAAAGGTCGTCGGGCGGCACCAGGCGGACATCCACACCATCAGTGGAGTCTACTCGGCCGAATACGGAAAGGACGATGAGATCGACACCGTCGAAAGAATCGCCGCGATCATTCGCGCCTTCGAGAAACACGAAGGTCGTCGGCCGCGTATCCTGGTGGCCAAGATGGGACAGGACGGGCACGACCGCGGGGCCAAGGTGGTCGCCACGGCGTTTGCCGATCTCGGCTTCGACGTTGACGTGGGTCCGTTGTTCCAGACGCCCGAGGAGACGGCCAGGCAAGCAGTCGAAAACGATGTGCACATCGTGGGGATGAGCAGCCTCGCCGCGGGCCACAAGACCCTGCTGCCCCAGCTGGTGGGCGAGCTAAAAAAGCTGGGCCGCGAGGACATCCTGGTGACCTGCGGAGGGGTGATCCCCGCTCAGGATTACGAGTTCCTTCGTGAACATGGTGCGGTGGCTATCTTCGGTCCCGGCACGGTGATACCCGTAGCGGCGGAGAAATTGCTCGAAGAGCTGAACCGGCGGCTGGGCTACTGATTGCCTGAAACAGGGAGGCGCTGGGTGTGTCGGCGCCATACCATTCGCCTGATCCGCACAGTTCCGGATCGAAGGTGCCCTTTTCCCGGTTCACGGCATTGGTGGCGGCAACCAGAGCACTGTCCGGGCTGGTGGCAAGGACCGCCGTCAGGGAAATCCGGAAGTCTTGTGCAGAATCCGTCGGCTCATGGCTTCGAAACCTTTCGGTGGATGGGAAGGTCTACAAGGAAGCTCCAAGGCGAATTCAGGCAAGGTAACACAAAGCCCACAATATGGCCCGGTAATGTGATCCGTTCTTTCATGAATCCTGTCCTGTGTGATAATCTGGTTCCCGATTGGAGGATCCTTGTTTCGGCGACCCTCACCTTCAGCTCAACGAGGTTATTTTGAATTTTCCAGCATCCCGCTTTCTTCCAGCTGTCGTATTGGTAATTTTGGCCGGCACGGCCTTTGCCGAACCGCCAGGTGAACAATCGATACCGGACGTCTTTTCCCGCCTGGAAAACGCAGGCCAGGCCGATGATCACGAAGGCGCCGACCACCTGATCGTGTTCACCGAAGCGGTCAACAACGTCAAGTCCTCCGGCGTGACCTACGTGGACGGGTACGAGTTGACAAAGGTTCTTACGCCTGAAGGTTGCCGGGACCAGTCTGTCCTGACCTGGCACTATGACCCCCAGAGCAGTCACGTGGAGGTGCGTGAGGTCAACATCGTGCGGGAGGGGGAGCTTATTCCCGTGGACGTATCGGCCGTGAACGATTTGCCCGCTCCCCAGGCGGCGATCTACTGGAACGACCGGATCAAGACTCTTCAGTTGCCTCGTCTGAGGGTAAATGACGGCATCGAGGTCAAAACCTTCCGCAAGGGTTTCACCTACGCTTTGCTGGCGCAGGGTGGGACAGGCGCCGGGGGTTCCTCGGAAGCTCCTGACGACGACCGTTACATCCCGCCCATGCCCGGCGAGTATTTCGACATCGTGCTGTTTTCCGGAGGCGCGCCCATCCTGGAAAAGCGTTACGTGCTGCGGTTGCCGGCGGACAAGCGTCTGCACGCCGAGGTCTATAACGGGGCTCTCTATTCGAGTGTCACCTACGACGATGAGATCACCGAATACGCCTGGTGGGGCCTGGATTTGCCTGGCCAGGTCCATGAGCCGCGCCAGCCGGCCGCCAGCGACCTGTTTCCCAAGGTCGTCATGGCCACGGCGATGAGCTGGGAAGCCAAGAGCCGCTGGTTTTTTGACGTGAACAGCGACCAGTTCGAAGTCACGCCCGCCATCCAGGAAAAGGTGGACGAGATCCTGAAGGATCAGGGCCTGACCCGTGCCGACGAGGAACGCAAGGCCAAGGCGCTGCTGCACTGGGTGGCCCAGAACATCCGCTACAGCGGTCAGACCATGGGCGAAGGGGAGGGGTTCACGCTGCATTCCGGGGACATGATCTTCGAGCAGCGCAGCGGGGTGTGCAAGGACATCGCCGGGATGCTGGTCACCATGATGCGTGCCGCGGGGATGGATTCCTACGCGGCGATGACCATGGCCGGCAGCCGCATCGACGAAGTTCCCGCCGACCAGTTCAACCACTGCGTCACCGCGCTCAAGCTGGAAGACGGAACCTTCCGCATGTACGACCCGACCTGGGTGCCCTTCAACAACGACATCTGGTCGATGCTGGAAACCGAACAGCATTATCTGGTGGGCACGCCCGAGGGCGAGACCCTCAGCCGAATCCGTTACAGTCCGCCCAGCGAGTCGCCGCTGAAGGTGACCCACGAAGCAAAGCTGGATCAGGATGGCACCCTGAGCGGGAAGTTCAGGTTCGAGGGCTCCGGCGCCATGGACAGTCGCCTGCGGCGAATCATCAATGGGACCAGGAAAAATGAATTGAACCTGCGCTGCGCCCGCCTGCTGGAGGCGGTCAGTTCCCGGGTCGAAGGCGTGGAGGCCAAACATCATCCCGTGGATGATTTCAGCAGTGACATGTGGCTCGAATTCGAATACCGCATTCCGGCCTTTGTGCATCCGGTCTCGGGTGGGTTCGAATTCACGAGCCCCCTGATGCAGGTTGTGCTGGGTGACGGAAACCTTTTCCGTTCCGGTGGTACGACCTGGGCCGAAGAGCGGGAAACCGATCTTCTGCTCTGGTACACCCAGTTGCTGGACGGAGCCGAGACGATCAGGATCCCCGGCGGGTACACGCTGAACGACCCGCCGGAAGATGAAGCCGTGGATGAGACGTATGCTTCGTTCAACGGGTCGGTCGAAGAGAAAGGGAACAAGCTGGTTCTGACTCACCGGGCCGAAGTCAGGCGCCGGCAGATCCCGCCCGACGGGTATTCCGGCTTCCGCAAGGCCATGGCCGCGGCGCGCGAATGGGGCGACCAGACGTACTACATCGAGAAGGGGGGCAAGTGATGAAAACCATTAAGGCAATTATGTTGATCGTTGCAATCATGTCACTTGCAGTCTCGGCTTTTGCGGTTGAAATGGGGATTTCCGGTGGACACGATCTGGATCAGCTCTGGGCGCTGGCCCAGGCCGACCGTGACCTGACTGCCGAGGACGCGTTGCTTTTATTGGAGAGTCATCAGGTCACCCTGGGAGCCGACGGGACCCTCGCCACACGTGTTCACCGGGTGGTCTGGATCGGGTCTTCGATGGGCATCCGTGCCTACGCGGATCTGCGGGTTCCCTGGAACACGGCCACTTCCCAGCTGGATGTCGAGATCCTGCGCACCTGGCGCGATGGCCGCTGGTGGCCGGACCCCGAGAC
>DAOWLV010000265.1 GCA_030643455.1 Candidatus Krumholzibacteriia bacterium
ATAACCCAGCCCCAGGCGTCCGCCCAGATTGGTCTGTTCCAGTTCATCGGCGCGAAGAGGCGCCAGGTAGCTGGCCAGGATCGATACATTGGCAAAAGGGTAGGAAAGGGCTTTGGCCAACCGGGCCTCCAAACCTAGCCCCAGGTTGAGGACATCAAACTTGTCGAAGAGAAAAACTGCGCCAACCTGGCCGACCAGGGCCTCCGCTGCCACATCCATGCGGGAATATCCCAGATCCACCCTGACCGACCAGACTGGACCCAGATCACGAGCCAGGAACATCGCGAAACTGAAGTTCCGATCCAGGGAAGCGGTGAATCGCGGCGATTGGAATCCACCCCCGGTATCGGGGTCCCAGAAAACGGGAGGGCCGTCGATCACTTCGACCCGGAACAGGTCACTCCCCCCCTGAACGCCTCCGCTGGCCCCGAGATGCCAACGATGGGTACCCGGATCTGACTCCTTGACCCCCGCTGTGGACGAGGTGTCGTCCTCCGTCACGGCAGGAGGCGCCGGTTGGTGACGCCCGGTGTCACTCCGGGATTGGGCTGAACTCGTCACCGGCAACAAAAAAGCCAGGGCCAGCCATAAAGCGGTCCCCGAAATTACCGTGGTTTGATTGAACCGAACTGTCATGCCAGTGGGAAATCCTGTCAAGGTTGGGGACGTCGCGTGGAGAAAGTGCTGGCCACCGCATCCATGCGGCGGAAAAAATTGATCTTGTCCATGCCAGGAGCATAAACGAGAAGGTCCAGGCAGAACAGGCGCCCACGATCCGGATCGGGAATGAAATAGCACCAGAAGGCCCCGCCGCCGGAGAAAGTGGTGCTGGTCCAGGCCCCCTCGAGCTTGACACTCTCCACTCCCTGGAACTCGGCTGGGCTCCACACGAAGGAGGAAGGAATGATCTCCTCGCCATGGAGCTTTTCCCCCATCAGGCGCCGCATTTCCACCAGGCTGTCCCGATTCCCGAGCACCGCTGCGGGGTCGTCCAACCTCAGCCAGGCCAGACTGATGCCCCGCGAGGGACCCTTGCGCATGAGTTCGAGACCCGGGTAACCGTCCGGCTCGAGCTGGTTCTGCAGGTATTCAGCGGGGATTTCCAGGAAGATCCCGTAGCGATCCCAATAGGCATCCATTTGTGCGGTGTTCAGCCCGTCATACCGATTCCGCCGGAGAATGCGCTCGCGGTTGCTGTCTTCAAAAAGGTTGCGGATCTTCTCGGTATTCTTGTTCAGGATGCTGCCCAGACTGTTGCGATCCCGGGAAGCCACGACCACAACCAGTTGATAGGTGGACCAGGGGTCGATGACCTTGACGATCCCTCCCCCGCCGGCGGTCAACCGCTCCCAGGCCTCGGAGGACATGAGCTTCCGGGCCGCTTTTTCCGCGTCGCCGCCGTCACCGATACGCACCAGGAACAGGGCGTTCTTGTAGCCCTTGGAGAGTTCCCATTTGCCGGGACCGTAAAAATCCGGTTTGAAGAGGGTTTCCGGTTTGATGACGAAGGTCTTTTCAAGGTTCATCTCCGACAGGAATCGGCCCGCGAGGGGACGCAGGGACTCGTCCGACAGGACAACGGCCAGATCGCCGTAGGAACCTGCCGCCATCAGGATGCCTTTTTCGCTGTCAAATCCGCACCCGGTGAGCCAAAGGCAGACAATCAGCAGAAACCCTGTCAGTAAGCGCATCAACACCACATGCTCCGCGTTGAGGAACGGGGTCAGGGCCCCGGGAGACTATTCCTGCTCTAGATCTAGGGCATTGGTATCGATGGTGTCAAGTTGAGCCCGCATACCTCGGATCGTCTGTTGTTGCCGGAAGAGATCCCGGTTCAGCTGGCCGTTCTGGATCCGCAGCCGCTGGATGGTGCGCAGGTCCTCCAGGTCATGTCCGGACCACCCACGGTCAAACAATCCTCCAGTTCTGGAAATGGAGGAGCCTCCGGCGGCAACCGGCCGCTGCATTCCCGAACCATAGAGTCCGCCGCGCCGAGAACGGTCGACAAACAAGGGAAGCCTGTCGGAGTTCCCCGCACCGGCGGAAGTTGTTTGAACTTCGCCCGAGGAGCCTTCGCGGGAAACGGCCTGCACCGCATCGCCGGGACCATTCTCCGGACCGATAAACACGGCCAGGGCCAGCACGGCGGCCATGCCGACGGCGGCGGCGGCCCCGAAATTCCTGACCCAGCGCCATTTGTCCTGGTCCGTTTCCGTCCAGGGATAGGCGGTTTCCCCGGCCGTACGCTGGAGTGTCTGGTTGAGCTTCAGCTGGAGTTTCCACTCGAAGTTGTCAGGCAGAACAGGAGCGGTGGCGGACATTACCCGCCGGCCCAGGAGAAGATCATCCCGAAATTCCCGGCACTCGGCACAGGAGTCGAGGTGCTCGGTGAGATCCACCGTGACATCCGGGGGAAGATGCTCGTCCATCTCCTGGCTAATGTAATCCTTCACCTTGTGGCAGCGCATAACTCTCGTCCTCTCAAACTCAAAAATCCTTGTTCTTTTCCTCGGCGGCACGGGCCTCGATCCTTTCGAGTTCCTGCAACAGGGTCTCGTTCTTCAGCATGGGTTTGATCAGCTGGCGGAATCTGTTCCTGGCCCGGTTTATCCGGGAACGGACCGTGCCGAGCTTCAAGCCCGTGACCTGTTGGATTTCCTCGTAACTGAGCTGGTCGACCTCACGCAGCAGAAAGGGAATCCTGTATTTTTCCGGAATCCTGCTGGTGGCTTCGTTGATCAGTTCGGCAAGTTCTTCACGGTGGATTCCTTCGGTGGGGTCAGCCCCCATGTCCGGCGGATCGACTGGCATCTCGTCGTCTTCCGGCGCCGGGTTGAGGCTGATCACCCGGGGCCGCCGCGACCTCTGACGCATCTTGTTGCGCACCAGATTGGTGGCGATGGTGAAAACCCAGGTGGAGAACTTGGCGATTTCCCGATACTTGGCCGCATGGATATAAACCCGGATGAGTGTCTCCTGGGTCAACTCCTCGGCCAGGGTCGGGTCCTTGACCATCCTCAGGATGAAACTGAACAGGCGCCCCTTGTAACGGGCCACCAGTTCATCAAAGGCCTTCTTGTGGCCCTCCTGGACCATGACGATGAGATCTTCATCGCGGACATCACGAAGTTCGACCCTGCTCGGGGCCGGTGATCCGTGCAAATGTTCATCTCGCGACAGGTTCACCATTGTCTCCTTTGTCTTCCTGACGGACGGAACCGCATCAATTTTATAAACGGTTCCGGGTCAGGAGTTCCCGGAAATTCATCGGGATTTGAAAAAATGGGCCAGAGGCCACAGGGGCAGAAAAACCTCGGGATCAGGGGCGACCACCGCCAGATTACTTGGTGGGTCCAGATTCAAGGTCCCGGGTCGGCGGGACGAGCCGATACGCAGACCGAAACCTCCATGACCGGCAGGACGGGTCCACCTGAGAACCAGGATCTCACCCACCCCTCCGGCGCCACGTCCACGAGCGGTCATTTTCCGCCGGAAACCGGGCACATCCTGATCTTCGGCTTCCTGAAGAACCAGCGGCGCCAGTTGATAGCGCCACACATCCCCATCCCCGGCTGAAGTCGTTTTGGAGCCCAGCATCCCGGGCCGTGGAATGGTGCCGGTTCCCCGGGAATCTCCCACCAAAAACGCGAAGGGGAATTCGGGTGGCCGGCCCGGAAAGTTTTGCAGCGAGGAGGTGACCATCCGGACCACCTGGGCCAAACCCGCCGGGACCTTGGACCACTCCCTGCCCCAGGCATTCAGGGTGCCGTTTCCCTCGGGGCCCAGTACCAGCGTCCAGCCATTTCCGGTCCAGGTCATGAGTGGCTCCAGGTCCGCAGGGACCTGGTTGGGAAGTTCCGCGATACCCTCGGGGTCCCGCAAGACCTCGACCCTCAGGGACCCGTCCTCACCAAAGAGCCAGCACGCTGCCCCGCCGGCATGCTCGGAATAGGCGGAAGCCGACCAGGAGGTGGATGTGAGAAAAGTTTGGCCCGCAGGCGGCGCCTCCGCCCTGGCGATCGGGAGCAGGTACACTTGCCACAACAATGCAATCAGGAGCCCCAGGAGGAACGAATACCGGGAAGCCGGCGAAACGGCGGCGATTAACCTCAAGGCCGTTACTCCTTCTCCTCCAGGGTTTTGTCTATGTCGGTGATCAGATTGTTGATCCTGCCTGGATCACCACCCATGTTCAGGGCGCGCAGCAGGACCTCCCGGGCTTCGGTCAGCTGACCCTGGTTCTGGAGGACAATCCCCAGATGCTCCAGGATCACGGGATCATCAGGAAGTACGTTGACCGCCTGGATGAGATGGTCGAAGGCCTCTTCGAACCTGCCCTTGCGGTACATGACCCAGCCCAGGGAATCCAGGTAGGCGCCGTTGCCGGGGTCGGCGGCCAAGGCCTCCCGGACCAGTCCCTCGGCCAGTTCCAGGTCCTGGCCTTTTTCCGCCAGGAAATATCCGAAGGAATTGGCGACTTCGGGATCGTCCGGGTATTCCCGCCGCAGAAGTTCGAGGGCGTATCTGGCCTGGGTGATCTCGCCGTTTTCATCATGGCAGATACTCTTCTGGATGAGGGCGGTCAGGCGCAGGTCCGGGTTTTCCGCCGCCAGTTCGAATCGCCAGGTCGCCCGTTCCAGGTTCTTGAGGGCGCGGAAGGAATAACCCAGCATCATCTGACCTTCGGAATCCTGCTCGGGAACCAGGGTGGCGGCGATCATGGTGTGCCCACTGAATTCCTCGATCTTTTTTTCCTGGGCCTCATCGGGATTGGACGCCCTCAAATCCTTTTCCCAGGCGATGAGCATCGCCCGGATGATCCCCAGTCGGATTTCCGGGTCATAGGGTTCCAGCTCGACCGCCCGGCGGTAATGGAGAATGGCGTTTCCCCAGTCCCCGCGGCCCTCATCCACTTTTCCGCGCAGAAACCAACCACGGCCCGCTTCAGGCCATTGGATCAGGATCCTTTCCACCAGTTCCAGCCCTTCGATTTCGCGGCCGGTACCGAGCAACAGCCTGCCCAGCCAGAGGCTCGGGGTAAGGGCGAGCTCTCCCCGGTCCGAAAGGGGTTTGAGGATGGCAAGGGCCTGATCGATCTGGTTGTGCTGGGCGTAATAGTCGGCCAATTCCACGGCAAAGGA
>DAOWLV010000200.1 GCA_030643455.1 Candidatus Krumholzibacteriia bacterium
ATCTTCTCCAGATGGGCCAGCACCAGGAGATGCCCCTCCTGCGTGCTTGATGTGCGTTGGGTCTCCATGGCCGCGGTCCGTTGACGGTGGAACTTCTCGTGGTCCATTTTCGGGCCCGGATCAGGCGCATCCGCGGGATCCGGATACTGGTTGGTCCCGATCAGGACATCCCGCCGGGTGGCCAGGCGTTTGGCGCGGCGGGAAGCCGATTCAGCCACCATTTTCTGGACCAGCCCCGACTCCAGACCCTTCAGAATGCCACCTGCTTTTTCGATCGCCTGGAAATGTTCCCAGGCCGCGCGCGCCAGATCCCGGGTGAGGGACTCCACGTACCATGATCCGCCCGCCGGGTCGGCCACCTGATCAAAACGGCACTCCTGGGCCAGGATCAACTGCACGTTGCGGGCGATGCGCCGGCTGAATTCGTCCGGCCCCCGGAAGGATTCGTCGAAGGGGCCGACATGCAGGCTGTCCGCTCCGCCGAAGACCGCGGACATGGCCTGGGTCGTGGCACGAAGCATATTCACGTGGGGATCCAGGGCCGATTGGGTGCGCCGGCTGGTGCGGGCGTGGATCGGCACGCGGCCGTCCTCCGCCGGACAGCCGGAAGCCGTCAGGATGTCCGACCAGAGCATCCGCAACGCGCGGAGCTTGGCGATCTCCATGAAAAAATCACTGCCGATCGAAACGAAAAACTGCAGGCGGGCGGCGGTGGCGGTTGGTTCGATGCCACGCTTTTCCATTTCACGCAAGGTGTGGACGGCCGAAGCGAGAGTCAGCCCGAGGCTCAGGGCGCTGTCGGCGCCACCATCATGCCAGGGATCCTCGAATACGGGAAGGGAACGGAGCGAGGGCGCACGCTCGGTGGCGTTGCGCGACTGGACGGCCAGTTCGTCATAGACCTGCTCGAGCGACACGGGAATCCGGCCGTTCTTGACCAGGCCGAAGATGGGATCGCTTCCCACGCAGCCCCGCAATCGGTCGCCGTCGATGCCCTGTTTCTTCAACAGGGCGATGAGCATGGCGCTCACGGCAAGAAACGAGGATCCCGCTTGAACGAAAAACGGGGTTTCGGCCAGATCGACCCCTTCCAGGGCGGTCTCGAGGTCGGCCAAAGATCCCAGGGATGTCCCGCCGACACCCACCAGGTCGCCGGCAGCCTGGTCGGGATCCAGACCCCCGTGTCCTGCCCGGTCCAGGACCAGATTCACGGCAGATTGTCCACGCTGGAGATCATGGCGCAACGCCTGGTTGAACGCTTCGCAGGTAGGGAAAAGAAGTTCCTGGGCAACCAGCCAGGGAGCGGCATGAAAACCCACGGCCCGGGAGCCCCGCTGAAAAGGAGCCTGCCCCGGCATACCTTCACCCCAGGGCAGATCACGCGTGTCCTCGGCCGTGTACATGGGACCGACGGACAGACCTTCCAGGGTTTTGGTGAACATTTTTTTGGCGAAGGGGGCGCCTTTGAGCAGACGTTCGACTTCCTCGCGCCACCCCTCCAGGGAAGGAACGGCGAAGTCGCTCAGCAATTTGCCATTGTCGCTCATGACGGCAGTCTCCGAACAGCCCGGCCAGGGCTGGGTGGATGCAGGGATTCATTCCTGGCCCGAAAACCAAAGGTGGTCAGCGGTTGAGAGGAAAGTCAAGGCCGGCAGATCAAGGAGATCAACTTTCCGGGACCTTTCCCCTAAGTCTCATCTGTAGTACCATAAAAACCGGTTATCAAACACTGTGGGTCGTCAAAAACCCCGACCGTTTGCTGAAGGCTGGGGCAACTTTGGTTCGGGATTACACCGGAACCTGAATGACCGGGGAGAAATCAAACCATGGATATCCAACTCAACACCTTGCTGGTTGCCTTGATGTTCATAACGATCCTGTCCATGGGCATCGGCAACATCCTGATCTCGCTGGCGGATATTTTCAACCATGCAACCTCGTCAAGGCGGGACCGCGTTCACGTATCCTGGATCGTCCTGCTGTTGATTGTTCACTTCAATCTGTTCTGGCAGACCAAAGCGATCCTGGATGTGGATGGCTGGGAATTCGGGGGGTTCCTTTTTACGATGGCCGGTCCGGTACTGTTGTTTTTGGCGACGAGCATCCTGCTTACCGATCCTCCGGAGGGTGACCCGGAAAACCTGACTTCCTTCTTCGTGGGGTTGGGCCGCCGGTTTTTCCTGCTTTTCGCCTTGTTGCAGTTCTGGGTCATGGTGGTAGGGTTCACCTTGACGGGTTCCTTCATCGTTACGGACCTCGTCAACGCTGTTTTCCTGGTGCTGGTTTTAACGCTTGCTGCCAGTACCAGCGAGCGTTTCCACCAACTGGGCGCGTTGCTGGCCTGGGGGCTGGGCTTGGCAGGCCTTGCCATCCGCTGGGTGGGATTATAAGGGGGTCGCGGAGCTGACCACGATTCCAGCGCGGGACTATATGGACAGTCCCCCAAGAAGAAAATCGACCACCGATTTTGCCTGGCTTTCAAGCCGCTTGTTCTTGCGGGACAGCACCCAGTCGGTGGCCATTTCATCCAGCACCCCGAAAATGGCCTTGGCCGCGAAAACCGGATCCAGGTCTTTGCGAAATGTCCCCTCCTCCACGCCTTGAACGACCACCTGGGAAATGATGGCCAGATACTCCCCGACCTGGTTGCGGGATATCTGGTCCATGAAGTGGAGGCTGTGGCGCAGCTCCACCTGGGAGATGATGGCCAGATCCCGGTCCTTGCCCACCAGGGTCAGATGCAGTTCCACGATCCGGCCCAGCTTTTCCGTGGCGGTGGCTACCTGGTCAACCTGGGAGCGGCCCTCCAGGATGAACCGCCCCATGGCACTCTCGAACAGGGAAAAGAGGATTTCTTCCTTGTTGCTGAAATACAGATAGATGGTTCCGTCGGCCACCCCGGCCCGGCGGGCGATCATGGCCACGGTGGTCTGGTAGTACCCGTGGCGGGCGATCTCGACCACAGCCGCGTCCAAAATTGCTTCCCTTTTTGTGCCGTCGCTGTTCCGAGCCATGATTTATGAAGCCTTATTCATTGAAATGATGTGTTCGGCTACTCGGAGTGAGCATCTTTCCGATTTCCAGAATAAACCGGCAATCTGATTATATCACACAATTAAACCTCATCAAGCCTAAATGACAATCTTGCTCTAAAGCCATTGACACATTCGCCGATCCCAGGTAGTATACTGAATAGTCATTCATTTAATCCCAATGACTCTAGGTTGATGCCATCAGGCCAATGAAAGGCTGGGAACATGCGCAGGCAGATCAGGAAAGTGGCCGTGCTGGGGTCGGGCGTCATGGGAAGCGCCATCGCCGCACACTTCGCCAACGCCGGAATCCCCTCCCTCGTGCTGGATATCGTCCCCAAGGATGCCGGTGACGATCCGAAAGCCCGCAACAGCATCGCCGCGGGCTCCGTGGCCGCCATGAAAAAAGCCCGCCCCTCCCCCTTGTTCACCATCGACGGTCTGGCGCTCATCGAGACCGGCAACATGGAAGACGACCTGCCGCGGCTGAAGGAAGCCGACTGGGTCATCGAGGTGGTCAAGGAAGACATGAAGATCAAGAAGATCGTCCTGGAAAGCGCCGCGCCACATATCGCCGACGGGGCCATCTTCACCAGCAACACCACCGGGCTGTCCCTGGCGGAAATGTCCGCCATCCTGCCCGACGATCTGAAGCCCCGGTTCATGGGCACCCACTTCTTCAATCCTCCGCGTTACATGAAACTTTTCGAGCTGATCCCGACCGCGGACACGGACCCCGAGATCGTCGACTTCGTGGCCGCCTTCGCGCGCGACCGCCTGGGCAAGGGCATCGTGATGGCCAAGGACACGCCCAACTTCATCGCCAACCGCGTGGGCGTGCACGCCATGATGGCCACGGTGCAGGTCATGAACGAGATGGGCCTGACCATCGAGGAGGTCGACGCACTCACCGGCCCGGCAATCGGACGTCCCGGGACCGCAACCTTCAAGCTGGCCGACCTAGTGGGGCTGGACACCTTTGTCCACGTGGCGGAAAACATCTACCCACTCATTCCGGATGACGAGGCCCGCGAAACGTTCAAGGTGCCGGAGTATCTGCATCGGATGGTCGAAAAAGGTCTGCTTGGCCGCAAGAGCGGCAGCGGTTTCTACAAGCTGGAGAAAAAACCCGAAAAGAAGTTCTTCACCCTCGATCTGGAAACCCTGGAATACCGCGAAAAGAAAAAAGCGAAACTGCCCGAAATCGCCATGGCCAGGGGAATCGACGAGCTGGACGAACGCCTGAAGAGGCGGGCCTTCGGCAAAGGCAAGGCCGGCGAGGCCATCTGGAAGATGCTCGCGGCGAGCTTCAGCTACAGCGCCATGCGCGTCGGTGAGATATGCGATCAGGCCGCGGAAATCGACCAGGCCGTCCGCTGGGGTTTCAACTGGAAACTGGGACCGTTCGAGGTGTGGGATACCCTGGGTTTCCGCAAGGTCACCGACAGGATGCGCACCGACGGCCTGCCGCTGCCCGCCTGGGTGGACGCCCTGTACGAAAGCGGCGCTGAAAAATTGTACCGGACCGAAGACGGCATGCTGCAGAGCCCGACTGCCGAGGCCGGCGGATTCGCGGCCGTGCCCGCCGATCCGCGGGTCTTCGATTTTGAATTCCTGCGCGGCCAGGACAGGGAAGTGAAACGCAACCCCGGAGCCAGCCTTCTGGATCTCGGTGACGGTATCCTGGGTCTGGAGTTCCACTCCAAGATGAACGCCATCGGCCAGGACACCCTGAACATGGTCATGACCGCCTGCAGTGAAGCGGAGCAGAACTGGCAGGCCCTGGTCGTGACGAACCTGGCGGACAATTTCTCCGTCGGGGCCAACCTGATGATGCTCCTGATGGAAGCCATGGAGGACAACTGGGAAGACATCGACATGATCATCCGCGCCTTCCAGGCGGCCACCAGCAGGATCGAACACTGTGCAGTACCGGTGGTGACCGCACCGGCCGGACTGGCCCTCGGTGGAGGCTGCGAAATCACGATGAGCGGCAACGCGGTGCGAAGCGCGGCCGAACTCTACATCGGGCTGGTCGAATTCGGCGCGGGCGTGATCCCCGCCGGCGGCGGCTGCCTGAGGCTCTATCAGCGCAACGTGGCCCAATTGATGGACAAGCGCGACTTGCAGCCCGCTTTTCGCAAGACCTTCGAAACCATCGGCATGGCCAAGGTCGCCACCAGCGCGGCCGAGGCCCGTGACCTGAGCTTCCTGCGTCCGGGCGACAGCTGGTCCATGAACCGCGACCACCTGGCGGCCGACGCCAAGGATCTGGCCCTGGCTCTGGCGGCGGGCAACTACGCCTCCCCCACCCTGGACGAGGCCATCCCGGTGATGGGAACCTCGGGCATCGCCCTGGCCGAATCAGTGCTCTACAACATGATGCAGGGTGGTTACATCTCGGAACACGACATGAAAATCGGCATGGAGCTGGGGACCATTCTCAGCGGCGGCGTGGTTCCGCCGGGCTCGACCGTGACCGAGACCGACATGTTGAACCTGGAACGCGAGAGTTTCATGCGCCTGCTGGGTGAGCGCAAGACCCTCGAGCGTGTGGAATATATTCTCAAGACCGGCAAGCCATTGCGGAACTAACTGCGGAACTAACTGCGGAATCAAGGAAGGGTTAATCATGAGAGAAGTCGTCGTTGCCGCTGCCCGCCGAACCGCCGTCGGAAAGGCCCTCCGAGGCACGCTGCGCCATACCCGGCCGGATGACCTGGCCGTTGCCGTGGTGAAAGAGCTGGTCGCCTCGTATCCGAACCTGGATCCCGCCCGCATCGGCGACGTGATCATGGGATGCGCCATGCCCGAAGCCGAACAGGGCATGAACGTGGGCCGCAACATCGCCCTGATGGCCGGCCTCCCGGTGACCGTGCCGGGCATGACCATGAACCGTTTCTGCTGCTCCGGTCTGGAGACCATCAACTACGGGGCCATGAAGATCGCCGCGGGCATGGACGATATCGTCATCGCCGGCGGAACCGAGACCATGACCCTGGTGCCTATCGGCGGCCTGCGCTACATGCCCAGCCCCTCCATGGCGCACGAGCATCCAGAATACCTGACCAACATGGGCCTGACCGCGGAGAATCTTGCCGTGCGTGATGACATTTCACGCGAAGCCCAGGACGAATTCGCCTACCACAGCAACATGAAAGCGGTGGCGGCCATCAAGGAAGGCCGGTTCGCGGACGAAATCGTTTCCGTGATGGCGGCGCTGCCAAGCAAAGGTAAAAACGGCAAACCGGGGTTGCAGGAGATCGAATTCAAGGTGGACGAAGGCCCCCGCGCAGACACCACGGTCGAGGCCCTGGCCCGCCTGAAACCCGCCTTCAAGCTGGGCGGCACCGTGACCGCGGGC
>DAOWLV010000355.1 GCA_030643455.1 Candidatus Krumholzibacteriia bacterium
GATCGGCAGTTCGGTTCATTTCATTCCCTTGCACCATCACCCGGCCTATCGCAGCGAAGGTGCGGAGTTCACTTCCGTTCTGCCGGAAACCGAGAAGTACTTCCGTGAAGCGGTCAGCCTGCCCCTGTTTCCCGCCATGTCGGACCTCGATGTCGAGGATGTGATCGAGGTGGTGACCGGGAGCATCAAGCGGAGGGCCAGGTGACCGTTTTGGTCGACATCGCTGGCAGCGGCGCCGGGTTCAGTCTCGAGATTTCCAACCGTGCTCCGGGCGGTTGGGCGGAACTGCTGTCCCGGGATCCAGCCGCTGAATTCACCCACACCCAGTACTGGTCCGATGCCATCTGTGGCAACCTGCCTCATGCCGGGGCCGTCTGGCTCAGTCTGCGCCGGTCAGGTGACCTGGTCGGCGGCTTGAACGCGGTCCAAAGCAATTCCTTCCGGAAGGTGATCGGACTTCGGTATGGTCTGAAACGGCTGGACAGCAGCTTCGAAGGGACATCCGGAGGACCGGTGATCGCCGGGGACATTGCACCTGCGGAACAGGATCTCGTTTTCGAGAAACTGGTGGATGCCCTGGCGGACCTCCGCCCGGGCGTGCTGGGTTCCTGCGCCATGGTCTTGAGCGCGGCCCGGGAAGGGCGGTTCGGTCGGCTGATGGAAGACCGTCCGGGGTGGGTCCGTCAGGACGCGCAGACAGCCGTCGTTTCCCTGAGCGGCGGAATCGACCAGGTGGAAAAAGACAAACTGGTCATGAACAAACGAAATGAACGCAACCGTGGGCTGCGGCGTGGGGCCGAGGTATTCGCCACCGATGACGCGGCCCTGTTCGGCGAGTATTACGGGATCTACGACCGGGCCGCCCTCCACTGGGGCATCGATCCTGTCCCTGAATCCCTTTTGCAGGCCCTGTTGCGGGACGGCGACGGCCGAGTCTTTTTTACCTGCGTCCGCCTGGACGGCAAGGTCATCGGCGGACACCTGAATCTGCACCACCGCGACAAGGTCCTGGCCTGGAACGGGGTGACGGATCCCCTGTACGCCCGAACACACTTTCCAGCCACGCTCTGCTTCTGGGGGGACATGGTGGAAGCCTGCCGGCGGGGCGCGGCGTGGCTGGATCTCGGGGGCAGCGGCAGCATCGGCTCCCTGGCCGGTTTCAAGAAATATTTCGGCGCGGAACTGCAGGTGCGGGGGCTGTATGTCCTGGATTCACCCACCACGGGACTGCTGAGGAAGGGCCGGGATAAATGGCGAGCAAGACGGGAGCCTTTTTCGCCGGACAGATGGCATGACTCCGGGCCCGGATCCGGAAACCGGGAGCAATCATGAAACTGGTCGCCGCCGGAGCCAAGATCCTGTTCAGCCGGGTGGGCCAGGTCCTGGCCAATGCCGTGGTGGTCCTGGTGGTGGCCAAGACCCTGGGACCCGAGGGGCAGGGACACTACAGCCTGACCGTGGCGGTGGCCATGTTGCTGGCCGCCCTCCTGGGAGGGGGCATGGGGCTGGCGGCCGTTCCTCCGTTGCGCCAGAACAAGGTCCCGGCGGGCCGGATGCTGAAGGCCCAGATGATCTGGGCGTCGGGCATGGTCGTGGTGCTGATACTGCTGGCGTGGTGGTCCACCGGGGGTGATGCGGCGAATATCCTGCAGGACAGGCTGGGCTGGTTTGCAGGGCTGGGTTTCCTGGCCGCGGTGGCAGCTACGGGTTTCCTCGGTTTCGACATCTTCTCCTATGACCTGCTGGCCAGGGGCCGATTGGTGGTGGGCGCCGTGGTCAACGGGAGCCGCGCCTTTGGACATCTGGTGCTGATCCTGGCGCTGGGGGTGACCGGGACCCTGACTTTTGGGCGCTCCGTCGGTGTATTCGCCCTGGCCCAGGTCGCAGGGATGCTGGTCATGCTTGTGATCCTGTTGCGGGAGATACGCCGCCCTGTCCCGGACAGCCAGGATGTCTCCATCCGGGAATTCATCGGCAGAACCGGTTTTTCCGGGGACGATTCCGAAGATATTCCCGCGGATTTGGCAGGCAGGTCCCTGCCCGGTCTCATCCTGTACAATCTGCGGCGCGGCTGGCTCGGCCAGATCTCCGCCGTTGCGTACTTTCTGCTCCTGCGGCTGGACCAGGGGCTGCTGGAATATTATCGAGGGGCGGCCGAGGTGGGGATCTATTCCATCGCGGTCTACATGGGAGAGATGCTCTGGCTGCTGCCCGGGGCCTTGACCCCCCTCTTGATCCACAGCTCGGCGGCCCACGCCTCGGATCCGGACCGTGACCGGACCGCGGCGCGGGCCGTTCGGATTGGTATCCTGTTGAGCCTGGCGGCGGGTCTGCCTCTTTTCATTCTCGCTGAACCCCTGCTTGCCCTGCTGGCAGGCGGCGAATTCAAGGAATCGGGGCTGGCCTTGCGGGCCCTGCTTCCGGGTATCGTCGCTTTCGCGCCGGGCGTTGTTCTGGCCGGGGATTTCATCGGCCGGGGCAAACCCCACTGGAATACCCAGGCCAGCGTCCTGACCGTGGTGGTCAATGTCGTTGCCGGAGTCCTGCTCATTCCCCGGCACGGTCCCGTGGGAGCGGCCTGGGCCAGCAGTATCGCCTACGCCTGCGGTTCTGCCGTGATGTTGGCGCGTTTCCGCCAGGTCACCCGGATGTCCCTGCGAGGCCTCATTCTCGGCTGGACATGACCCATGACCCTTGTTCGGACAGGAGGGGGGGATAGGGCGTTTTTATTGCCGAATTCCAGATCTGAAATTATTAGAGAAATTATAACTTCAATAATAACAGCGCCTTAAGTAATCATCTACCCTCTCGAGCCAATCCCGAAAAAAAATGAAATATTCACACAAAGATGGTTGACACCTCAGTGGGGGCCAGTTATTCTGCAGTGGTGATGGGTGGTGAAAAAAAGTGATTTGTGGGGAAAATTGTCAGACTGCGGGATTGATGGCGGGGGCCGAAGGATCGGCCAAAAAACGCAAGGAAGCGAACTAACCCGCCATTAATTCCTTAATTGGGCCTCCAGTGGCCCCGAGACGACCGGAAATCTGGACAATCATGGATTTCGACACGACGGCAAACGAAAACAAGGCCCCTGCCTTCACCTTCCACGGGTCGTATACCCGTGCGGTGGACGCAAAGGGCCGTTTTGCGTTGCCGTTCCGGTTCCGGCAAGGAGGCTCGGTCCCGGTCGAGGAGAAATACGTGGTTTCCCAGGGGGCGGATGGTTCGCTGAGCCTGCTGCCCTACGCGGTCTGGATCTCCAATTTCCACCGTATGCGCCAGGGTGAAGCTGGACCGGCCTTGAGGGCCAACATGCGCAAGATGTCCCTGGCCAGCACAGTGGTGGAGCCCGACAGCCAGGGCAGGGTGGCCGTTTCGGTCGAGACCCTGGCCGCCTGTGGCATCACCAAAAAAATCACCGTGGTGGGGATGGGAAACTACATGGAGCTATGGGATGCAGATTCCCTGGCCCAGTTGAACGCCGGAAGCGACCAGGTCGATTCCGGTTTCATGGATGAATTCTACCGCTGACCTGCAAGCAGCGGTTGAAGCCCGGCGGCATGGAGGCCGGCCGGATAGAGTCGGGCATCGGGGCGCCGACGGATCGGCGCCCGCCCGACAACGGTTTCAGGATCGCAGGTTTGCATCTTAGGTGTGCCCAAGGAGGGGCGTCAGCAGGGAAGGAGCCCGAATGCCGAGGGAGTTGACCCGGCAGCTCGTCAGGCAGGAGGCCGCGGGC
>DAOWLV010000386.1 GCA_030643455.1 Candidatus Krumholzibacteriia bacterium
CCCCGCGGCCGAAGCGACGGCGTCATGACCGTCCGGCGCCCCTTCCCGGGCCCCGTATCCCGCCAGGACTTCGGCGACCATGGCCTCCAGATCGACCGCCTCGGTTTCCAGTTCTCCCGGCCGCCCGAGCAGGCTGAATTCCCCCGCGATACTTCGCAGCAGGGTGACCTGGCCAAGCACCCGTTCCACGGTTTCGGTGACGATGCGATCCAGCTGGGGGTGTTTGTCCTTCCAGGCCTGGCCCAGCAACTGGACCGAGAGCTGGATGGGAGTGAGCGGGTTCTTGATCTCGTGAGCCACCTGCCGGGCCAGCTCCGCGTTGATGGCCATCTTCTTGTGGTCCAGGAACTCGGTGATGTCCTCGAAGACCAGCATGGTGTCCGTGCGGCCATCGGGCAAATCCAGTGGAGCCATGGCGCCGCGCAGGGTCCGGCGGCCGTCTTCGCTGGCCAGTTCTCCGCCCACCCGGTCCGCCCCGGAAGCCAGGCCGCGGAATCCCGCCAGCAGCCAACCGACGCCGTCCCGTTCGTCTTTCGCTGGTCGGCATCCGTCCAGTATCTCCCGTCCTGCAGGATTGAGGGTCACGATTTCCCCGCCGGCATCCAGGACCGCCACACCGACGGTGACCCTCTTGAGCACCGTGGCCAGGAATTGCTCCCGAGCCGCGAGGTCGTCGCGGGCCGTCAGCAGATCATCCCGCATCAGGGAGAAGGCTCCGGCCAGGCGACCCATTTCGTCGGACCCGGGATCCGGCAAGGGGGCACCGTAATCACCCTGGGCCAGGGAACGGGTGGCCGTCAGCAACAGGCGCAAAGGACGGAAGATGTTCCAGGACATGAGCAGGGCCAAAACCAGGGCGGTCAGGAGGATCAGGTTGGCCAGTCCGGTGAGGAACAGCACTGTTTCGCGCCGCTGGGCGATGTATTCACGCTCGCGGTCGGGAAAACGGAGGGCCAGGATCGCGGGCAACCGGCGGGGCCGCAATTCGTCCCGCAAATCCCGGCCGAACGCCGGCAGGGGCTGAACGCCGGTGAAGGCGAAGGGCCGGCCGGGAGCCGCGAACACACTCTTGCCGCTGGGGTGATCCAGCAGGGGTCCCATCGCCGCCGGCTCGGCCAGCAGGGGCGCCTCCCCGGAAAAAACGGCCCCCGGTTGACTGGCCAGCATGGGCAGGCCGTCGAAGCGCACCATGGCCTGACCGTCGACCAGGTCGGCCAGGCTTCCCAGCAGGTCCGCATCCAGAACCTGGCGGTAGAAGAAAAAGCCGTGGCTTCCGGTACCGGAATGCCCGAGGTCGTCACCCGCTGCGGAGGCGGGTTCGTCGATGAATCCCTCCAGGTCCAGGGGAATCACCGTCCCGACGAAGAGTTCGCCGGCATCCCTGATGATCACCAGTGGCGCTTCGCGGCCGGCGTTCAAGAGATCCCCGGCCTGGTCTTCGTCCAGGTCGCTGAGGGTCTCGTCCAGCAGCAGGGTGCCGTCGGGACCGAAGACCATGCCCTGCCGGATATCCACCGGGCCCACGGGCCGGGTGCCCGAAAGCTGACCCTCCAGCAGATCGGCAATGTATTCACTTGCGGCCAGGGACCGGGCCTGTTCCACCAGCAGACCGCGCAGCTGTTCCACGGCCAGCGCCAGGCCGGCGCGCGTCTGGGCCCGCGCCTCGTCGCGCACCCTGTCCTGGCCCACCTTGTCCACCGAAGTTCCGATCACCAGCAACAGCACCAGACCCAGCAGCAGATACCCGGCCAGGAACCTTTCCTGGAACCCCGGACGCCAGGTTTCGGGGGTGCCCGACGTGCGATCCCGCATGGCCCAGTGATGGAACTGGATGACACCGAACAGGGTGAATAGCAGGACCAGGTTCAAGAGCATCAGGCGGGACAGATCCAGCAGATCCTCCCGGAAACTCGACCGCCGCAACCCCAGCAGGAACCCTTCCCCCGGGGTTCGGGCCGCATCGGGCGGCAGGGAATTCCACAGGCACAACCAGGACCGGCCGGCAATCGCCAGTTCGGCCAGAAGGCGTTTCCCCGAGCGAAGGTCCGCCACCAGGGCGCTGGATTCCGATCCCGGGAAACCCGAGTCGCCCGCGGCCAGCCAACCGGAATCGTCGGCCCTGAGCAACACGATGGGCCGGTCCACCTCCGCCCTGGGCCGGTACCCTTTGGACAGCAGATCCTGGCTTCCCCCCAGTTCCTTCACCAGGGTGGAAATGCGCCACGAACGGACCGGCAGTTCGACCCTGACCCAGCCGCGGCCGTCGGTCCTGGCGATCTCCGCCGCCACGACTTCCTCCTGGCCACCCGGGTAGACGCGGCGTTCGGTCTGGAAGATCATGTCCCAGTCGTCGGCCACGGCGCGGCCGTCGATCCCCACCCATGGCGAACGGGTCACCACCTCGTACCGGAATTCCCTCATGAAACCCTGGGCGAACAGGCTCTCGGCCGTGCCCTGGTCATCGACGATCTCCACCAGGCAGGAATAGCCCAGATCCCGCAGGGCCGAATCCCTCCACAGGGCCCAGGCGGGTTCATCACCCCACACTGCGGAACGATCAGTGTAACGGTCTGCCGTGCCGCCATCGAACAAGGAGTCCTGCTCCTGCATTTCCTCCAGGACACTGCCCAACAGGATCCGGGTCCACTCCTGGTCCGCCTGGGTGATGACCGCTCCCTTGCGGTGCAGCCAGGATCGTTCGGCCTGATCATAGACCTCACGCAAGGACGCATAATTCCAGACCACGGTCACCAGCAGGATGGCGGGCCAGGCGAACCGGCGCAGGAAATGGGGCCGTGAAAGTAGAGCCGGAGCCAGCATCCACAGGACCGCCGTCACCCCGGCCGCCAGCAGTCCGGTCATCCACCAGATCCCGCCCAGAATCAGGCTCACCAGAAAGGCCGTGACCCCCGCCGCCAGGGCACCAGAGATCCACCCAGGAAATTCCTGGCGGTCGGGCCACGACCGGCGCGCCATCAGTCCGGTCACCAGGGCCGCGAGTCCGAAAGCCATGAGCATGAGGGCGATCTGAAGCCCCCAGAATGAAAGGAAGGGCAGGGACACGCCGGTTCCGATCAGGCGCGCATTGGCGTTTTCGGCCAGAAGACCGGCAAAAAACCGCACCCACAGCAGGATCAGTCCCACGACCAGGCCAAAGACCGGACCATACAGGAATTTCCGGATTCTCCAGGGACCGCGTACCCGGGAAAACGACGTCCCCTCGACCACGCCCAGCACCTGCATCACGCGCCACGCCGTGATCGCCACCAGCAGGGAAGTCAGCAGGGCGTCCGCGACCGAAGCGAACCACCCGAAGGCGAACGGGGTGGCAAAATAGGCGGGATCAAGAAGACTGAACAACGATCCCGGATCAGCGGGAAATGTCTGGTCGGGAAAAGCCGCGGTGATCCAGCGTAACAGTTCCCCCATCGCGAGCATGGCCCGGCCGACCCACA
>DAOWLV010000259.1 GCA_030643455.1 Candidatus Krumholzibacteriia bacterium
ACGGCCGCTTGGTAGACGGCCGCTTGGTAGACGGCCGCTTGGTGCTTGTCCCGTCGCCCCCGATGTGGCACCCTGCTGGGAGGTGGGATATTCACCCGACCATTTTTGCAACGGTTCACGATGGGTTGCGTAATAGGCACAGGCCTCGAACTTTCAACCGTCCAACCCCGGAGATGCAGGTTTGACACCAGACAACGGCCCAGGCGAGTTCAACGGTGGTGATTTCGATGCAGGAGTCGACCAGGGTTTCGGCACCGCCGGCACCGAAGGTCTGCTGCTGCCCCCGTGGGAGCGGCGGGAGCGGTACGGATTCCTCAACGGGCTGTACCTGACGGTCAAGGACGTCCTGCTGACACCCCGCACCTTCTTCCATCGTATGCCCACCCAGGTTGGCCTGGCCCAACCCCTGTATTTTGCCCTGGTCCTGGGTGTCGTCGCGGCCTTTTTCGCCTGGATGTGGTCACTGGCCGGCAGTTCGCTGCAGATGTTCGTGGCGGAGGACCTGGGAGAAGTGATCCAGGGCCCGCTCTGGTCCTTCATCGCTTTCCTGTTCAGCCCCCTGACGGTGGCGGTCCTCGTTTTCCTCAAGGCGGGTCTCGTCCACCTGGTGCTGATGCTCGTCGGCGGCAACAAGCTCGGCTTCGAGGCCACCTTCAGGGTGGCTGCCTACGGCGAAGCGGCGGGCATCCTGGCCCTGCTTCCTTTCTGCGGGATCTTCTTCGGAGTGCTGTGGAGTCTGTTCATCACCATTGTAGGGCTGTACAGCATCCATGAAACCGACCCCTGGCGCGCGGTAGTGGCGGTGGTCGCCCCCATGTTCCTGTGCCTATCCCTTTTCAGCGTGAGCGCCATCCTGGTGATGGTGGGCTTGAGCTGACCTTCCCCATGCGCCTTGTTCCCGAAAAATCCCCACTTCCCAGACTGCTCGTGTTTCCCTTCGGGATCCTGGCGGTCTTCGGACTGGCCATCGTCAGGTTCAAGCCCGACCTGGTCCTGCACCTGGCCCATTGTCCCCTGCGGGACCTGACTGGAATGCCCTGTCCCACATGTGGAGGCACACACACCGCGGTGGCCCTGGCCCATGGGCGCTTGGCAGATGCCTTTGCCGCCAATCCCCTGGTCGCGGTGGGCCTGGTCGTGTTCGGGATCTGGCTGTTGATCGGAGTGCTGACAACGATGGTGCCGGGGCTGCGCCGGGACCTGGTGTTGACCTCCGGGGAAAAGAGAACCGCCAGGATTCTGGCGGTTCTAATCATTCTTGGGGCCTGGATCCGGGAGATCTTCCGTTGAAGATCAGTATTCCGCCAGCAGCTTGCGGGCGATGACCAGACGCTGGATCTCGCTGGTCCCCTCGTAGATGCGCGTGACCCTCACGTCCCGGTAGTAGCGCTCCACCGCATATTCCTTGCAGTACCCGTAGCCGCCGTGGATCTGGACGGCGGTGTCCGCTGCCCGACAGGCCGCCTCGGTCGCCATCACCTTGGCCATGGCCGCCTCCTTGGTAAAGGGGCGCCCCTCGTCCTTCAGCCAGCAGGCCTGGTAGCCCATCATGCGGGCGGCTTCCAGGTCGGTGCCCATGTCGGCAATCATGTTCTGGATCACCGGTTGGGCCGCCAGCGTCTTGCCGAACTGCTCACGGATCCGGGCGTATTTGATCGATTCCTCGAAACAGGCCTGCCCGATGCCCAGGGCCTGGAAGGCGATGCCGATCCTCCCACCGTCCAGGGCCGTCAGTGCGATCCGCAATCCTTCACCCTCGCCGCCCAGCAGCTGGTCGGCAGGCACCCTGACGTCGTCCAGGTCTATGGTCACGGTGTCGCTGCACCGAAGTCCCATCTTGTCTTCCTTCTTGGCGACCGTCAGGCCGCTGGTTCCCTTTTCGACGATGAAAGCGTGGGTGTCCTTGTGTCCGGTAGTGCCCGGAGTACGGGCCAGGATGACGTAGAAAGCCGCCCGGCTCCCGTTGGTCACGAAGGATTTGCTGCCGTTCAGAACGTAGTGGTCTCCATCCTTTTGTGCCGTGGCGACCAGGCCCGCCGCGTCGCTGCCCGACCCGGGTTCGGTGACGCAGAAGGCCGCGATCTCACCGGCGGCCATGCGGGGCAGGAACCGTTTCTTGACCTCTTCGGTGCCGAACATGGCCAGGGGATAACTGCCCACGCTGTTGTGCACGGTGATCATCACGCAAACCCCGGCGCTGGCCTTGGCCAACTCCTCGACCACCAGGGAATAGGTGAGCGTATCGACGCCCAGTCCGCCGTATTTTTCGGGGAAGGACAGGCCGAAGAATCCGTTGTCCCGCATCTTGGCGATCAGGTCGTCCGGCATGGTCGCTTCGACATCCATGCTGTGGGCGATGGGAGCGATCTCCTTGGTGGCGAAATCGCGCACCATGTCGCGGAACATCTTCTGGTTTTCGTTCAGGTCGAAATTCATGGACTTCTCCAGCCGTGGGGCGTCCCAGTTTGCGACTCAATCCTCGAAATCAAATGATCCACACGACCGCTAAAAGGGGCCTCGGGGCATGAAACGCTTTAGCCACCGTCGACAGCTAACCGTTCAGATTATTCGGGTTTTCTTGTCAGAAGGCAGGAATCACTCAGAGACCCTACTTCTTCAACTCCATGCTGCTGATCACCATGCGCTGGGCCTCGCTGGTGCCCTCGTAGATCTCGGTGATCTTCGCGTCACGGAAGTGGCGTTCCACCGGATACTCTTTCGAGTAGCCGTTGCCGCCGAAGATCTGCACCGCCTCGTTGGTGATGTAGTGGCTGGCCTCGCTGGCGAACAGCTTGGCCATGGCCGATTCCTCACTGTACCGTCCACCCTGGTCCTTGGCCCAGGCCGCGCGATAGGTCAGCAGGCGGGCCGCATGCAGGCGTGTCGCCATATCCGCGATCTTCCACTGGATCGCCTGGAACTTGCAGATGGGCCGGCCGAACTGCTCGCGTTCCTTGGAATAGGCCAAGGCTTTCTCGTACGCTGCGCCACTGATGCCCAATGCTTGCGCGGCGATGCCGATTCGGCCCCCGTCCAGGGTGCTCATCGCCACCTTGAAACCCGAGCCGTCCGGACCGAGAACCTGGCTGTCCGGCACCCGCACGTTGTCGAAGGCCAGCTGGGCGGTGTCCGAGGCCCGGAGGCCCATCTTGTGTTCCTTGCGGATCAAGCTGAAACCGGCGGCCTCCTTCTCGACGATGAACGCCATGATGCCCTTGTATTTCAGTTCAGGGTCGGCCTGGGCAAACACGAGCAGGATGTCGGCGTTGGCTCCGTTGGTGATGAAATTCTTCATCCCGTTGATGATCCAACCATCGCCGTCCTTCTTGGCGGTCGTGCTCTGGGCAGCCGCATCGGTGCCGGCGCCGGGTTCGCTCAGACAGTAGGCGCCGAGCTTCTCCCCCTTGGCCAGGGGTGTCAGCCATTGCTCCTTCTGCTCATCGTTGCCGTATGTTTCCAGCGGCCAGCAGACCAGGCTGTTGTTCACCGACATGATCACCCCGCAGGAGGCACAGGCCCTGCTGATCTCCTCCATGGCCAGGATGTAGCTCAGGGTATCCAGGCCGGCTCCCCCGTACTGCTCGGGAACGTTCATGCCCATGAAGCCCAGTTCGCCCATCTTCTTGACCACTTCGGCGGGGAACTTCTCCTGTTCGTCGATTTCCGCGGCGATGGGAACGATCTCGCGGTCGGCGAAATCGCGGGCCATGTCACGGATCATCCGCTGCTGTTCGTTGAATTCAAATTGCACGTCGTACTCCTTGGCTCCGGGTCCGGTCAGTCGTAGTCGTAGAAGCCACGGCCGCTCTTGCGGCCCAGATAACCTGCATCAACCATCCTCCGTAACAACGGGCAAGGACGGTACTTACTGTCACCGAAACCATCGTAAAGGACCTCCATGATGTCCAGACAGATGTCCAGACCGATGAAGTCGGCCAGGGTCAGCGGCCCCATGGGATGGGCCATGCCCAGTTTCATCACCGTGTCGATGGCCTCCCGTTCCGCGACGCCTTCCATGAGGCAGTAGACTGCCTCGTTGATCATCGGCATCAGCACCCGGTTGGCGATGAAACCAGGATAGTCCTGTACCGTGACGGGCACCTTGCCCAAATCCTGGGCGACCTTGGTGACCACCGCCAGTGTCTCGTCGCTGGTGGCCTGGCCGCGGATGATCTCGACCAGTTTCATGATCGGCACGGGGTTCATGAAGTGCATGCCGATGACCTTGTCGGCGCGCCCGGTCACCCCGGCGATCTTGGTCAGGCTGAGGCTGCTGGTGTTGCTGGCCAGGATGGTGTTCGGTCCGCAGATGCCGTCCAGGGTGGTGAAGATCTCCTTCTTGACTTCGAAATCCTCGAAGGCAGCTTCCACGACCAGATCACTGTCGCCGGCGGCCTGCAGGTCGGTAATCGTGTTCAACCGGCCGAGAGCGGCGGTGGCGTCATCCTGGGTGATCTTCTCCTTCTTGACCATGCGGCCCAGGTTCTTTTCGATCACGGCCGACGCCCGATCAAGGTACTCCTGCTTGACGTCGATCAGATTCACGTCGTTGCCGAACTGGGCAAAGACCTGGGCGATGCCGTTGCCCATCGTTCCTGCGCCTATCACCGAAACTTTCATGATGCGATCCTTTCCCCTTGTGGTTCAAGCCTTCTATGGAATGGAAATGGCCATGCTCACGGCGTCGCCGCCGCCCAGGCACAGGCTCGCGATGCCGTCGCTGACGCCGCGGTCCTCCATGGCGTGCAGCAGCGTCACCAGGATACGGGCTCCCGAGCAACCGATGGGATGTCCCAGGCTGACTCCTCCCCCGTTGATGTTCACCTTGTCCTGGTCCAGGCCGAGTTCGCGAACCACGGCCACGCTCTGGGCCGCAAACGCCTCGTTCAGTTCGAACAGTCCGTAGTCGCCGATGGTCTTGCCGGTCTTGGCCAGCAGGTTCTTCACACTGGTCACCGGGGCCATCATCACCTCGTTGGGTTCGACCGCGCCGGTGCTGGCGGCTTCGATATACGCGCGAACCGTCAAGCCGTTGGCCTTGGCGAACTCCTCGCTGCAGATCAAAAGTGCCGCGGCGCCGTCGTTGATCGAAGAGGCGTTGCCCGCGGTGACGGTGCCGCCGTCACGCTTGAAGGCCGGACGCAGCTTGGCCATCGATTCGGCCGTAGCATCCCCACGGGGCCCTTCATCACGGGACACGACCACCGGGTCACCCCTGCGCTGGGGAACTTCCACCGGG
>DAOWLV010000239.1 GCA_030643455.1 Candidatus Krumholzibacteriia bacterium
GGGCAGTGACATGTTTCCCGCCGGGACCGGATGGGCGGGGTCGGAAAGGTCAAGGATCAGTCCCGATTCATGCTGGTAGGCGAAATTTGCGGTGCACCGGAAATCCTCCAGGGCGGCCAACGGCAACTCCGCGGTGACAAAGGGTTGACCGGGATCGGAAAGGTCCCAGACCTTGAGTACCGCACCGAAGGATGCGGAGTGGACGGAATACAACCATTCTCCCCAGGTAAAGAAATACCGGGTTCCCAGGGCCAGGGTTCCCGCCTGGACCAGGTTCAGGGGATCCTGGGCGTCAATGATGGCCAGATTGAGATGGTTTCCGACCAGGATGACCGATCCCGCGACTTTGACAGTCGCAATGCTTTCGTTGAAGGAATCCAGGTCCAAGGTGTGCGCCAAAACTGGGGCGTCGGGATCCGCGACATCCACCACCCGGATGTTGGCGGGATCTTCCCCGACTGGCCTATCAAGGAGCACCAGGTAATCATTCCCCAAAAAATAGGAATTGGTGCCATATGTGTTGACGATTGGATCAGAATTGTAGTAAGGGGGATCTAGATCCGGGAGGTCGATTGTTCCTCTCATTGTCGCACCGTATCGGGAGGCGGTGACGAGCTTCATGGAGAAGGGCCGACCGCCCATTATTGCAATCAAGTTTTCGTGATGGTCAAACGAGTGGATATACGAAAGCCCCAATTCGACATCCCACAAATGCGCGGTTCCGCCATTCAAATCAACAGCGGTCAAGGTGGAGGGTTGGGTCAGGGATTCCCCGTAAAGGATATCACCCAGCAGGATTCCCACGGGGAACATGATCTCCGGTATGTCGAAGACCCCGTCAGGCAGTGGATTGCCATGGATGCCATTCCTGAATACTTGCACCGCGTCCGTGACCCCTGTCACGAGGAGTCCGCAGTGGACATCCGCGTCCAGGGCCTCTCCGATCTGCCTGGTTTCACGCAAGCGGATGCCCATAGAAAAGTCAAAAAAACACAGGTATCGTTTTCCGACGACTTGCACTTCCGATCCCTGAATCCGGACCGATCCTGCAGGGCTGTATGGCATCAGCAGGAAGGGAACTGGTGAATCCAACACCGGCGCTCCGGGATCGGTGAAATCCCAACGGTCCACCTGGGTCTCGGTCATGGAATATACCGTCGTTCCCTGGAGAACAGCCGAGATGTAATCAAAATGGGATATGGTTTCGCAGTACCCGAGAAGGACGGGTGCCGACGCAACGGTGACGTCCAGCAATTCAAACCTTCCGTTGTTAGTCACCCCGAGACGGTTGCCGTCCAGGCTGACCGATTCCACATCGCCGCTATACCAGGATTCGACGAACATGGCACTCGCAGAGGTGATGTCCACGATCGCGAGTCCCTGCACTCCGCAGGCAACGTACGCATGGGTCGGGGAAACCTCCACTTGCTGGATATCGCCCCCGGGCAGGCTCAAAAAACTCAAGGACAACGGGGCCTGGGGGTCGGCAAGGGAAAGAGCAGTCAGGCCGGCGTTGGTCGCCACGAAGCCGAACCAGGCCACGATGGCAATGTCCTTTTCCTGTCCGATGACGTTGATGGCGCCAACCTGGTCCAGTTCGCCTCCCATTACCTGGAAAAGGAAAACTCCCGATTCCTGGTTGCACACGGCGAAATAATCCGAACCCCAGAGGGAAAACCCCTCGACGGCCCGGTTGTTGCCCTGCAGGGGGATGGTTTCCGCAAGGTGGGGATAGACCGAGTAGTCCACAGGGAAAGCAAGGGTGGTGCCTTGAAAGAAGGCGGTAATCAGGAAGATGGCGAAAATAGTGATGATTTTGGCGAAGACATTCATGGTTGCCTCCTTGGAAAATCCCAATTCATCGAATAGTCAAGGTGGGGAGAATTGTGGGGTATCAACAAGTAAGATTAGGGAGAATGGGAAATAAATGTCAAACAGGGTACCCGGAGGGATCCGTTTCGCATGGATATCAAAAGCCCGAGAAGCCCGGCTTGTCACCGCCGCCGCACCAGTGCCGTCAGGAAGTAGGCCGCCCCGGTCAGCAGGATTGTGACCGCGCCGGCGGGAAGATCAGGGGCGTAGCTCAGAGCCAGGCCGCTGGTGGTCAAGACGATGCATGTCACCGTCGCCAGCAGCATCATCTGCCACAGCCGCCGCGCGAAGAGGTTGGCCATGGCCGCGGGTAGGGTCAATAATGCGATGACCAGGATGATGCCCACCACCGAGACCAACAGGACCACCGTCAGGGCCGTCAGACCCAAGAGCAGGAAATAGAAACGCTGCACGTGGACCCCGCGCAGGCCGGCAAACTCCCCATCGAAACAGACAGCGAGCAACTGCTTGTGGAACAGGGCGACCGTCACCAGGACGATCACGTCCAGGCCGGCGATCAGCCACAGATCGCGGCTGGTGACCATCAGGATGTTGCCGAAGAGGTAACTCATCAGGTCCGTGGTGTAGCCGGGGGTCATGCTGATGAACAGGATGCCGGTGGCCATCCCCATGGCCCAGACCGCGCCGATGACCGTATCTTCCCGTTGTTTCAGGTTCAGGCTGACCCACCCGATGACCAGGGCCGCAATTAACGCCGCAATAACAGCTCCGCCGAGCGGTGACAGGCCCTCCATGCCGTGCACGACCTGCAGGTAGTGAACAATGCCGAGCCCGGCGAGAACCGAGTGGGCAATGCCTCCGGCGATGTAGCTGATGCGGCGGATGACCACGAAACTGCCGACCACTCCGCAGGGAATGCTCACCAGCAGACCGGCCAGCAGGGCGTATTGCAGGAAGGAATGGGTCGTCAAAGCTTCCCAGAAGATCATGATTCGTGACCGTTCTGGTCTTGTCCATCATGGCTGCAACGGTGATCATGGCGCACCAGGCGCATGTCGCTGCCGTAGAGGTCGGCGATGACCTGGCCGGTTATCGCGCTGGTGGGGTGGACCACGACCTCCTTGCCGACACAGACCACGGTGCGCACGAAACCCGAGACGAAGCCGAGATCGTGGGAGACCAGCATGATCGTCAGACGTTGGTTGAGCTCCTGGAGAAGGCGATAGAATCCTTCCTCGATGTGGGCGTCCAGGCCCGCGGTGGGCTCGTCCAGCAGGAGCAGGTCGGGTTCGCCCGCCAGAGCACGGGCAATCAGGACGCGTTGTTTCTGGCCGCCGCTGAGTGAGTTGAAGTGGTGGCCGGCCTTGTCCGCAATGCCGACTTCATCGAGTGCCCGCACCGCCTGTTCGCGGTCACTGGAACCCCAGGCTCCCCAGGATCGGGCCCGGCCCAGTCGGCCCATCAGGACCACATCCATGGCGCTGACCGGAAACAGGGGATCCAGCTGGGGATGTTGGGGCACGTAGCCAATGCGTCCCCGGGAACGCTCGGGCCGCTGCCCGAAGACCTCGATGGTCCCGGACGTCGGTTTCAGGAGCCCCAGGGCGATCTTCAAGAGGGTTGTCTTTCCACTGCCGTTGGGGCCCACAATGCAGACGAAATCCCCCTCGGGGATGGTGATGTTGACGTTCCACAGCACGGGTTTGGCGTCGTAGCCGAACAGCAGGTTCCGGCAGACGATGGCGTCCATCATGAACCGTCCTTTGGTGATTCGGCGGCGAACAGGTCGGCAAGGGTTTGCGCCAAGTGCAAAAAGTTGGCCTCGTAGTCGGCAGCCAGGGGATCCAGAACCACGATATCCGCGTCGATGGCCTCAGCAACCGTCTCGGCCGACTTGCGGGAAAACTGTGGCTGGACGATGACCGAATGAACACCCAGTGCCCGAGCGCGTTCTATGACGTCAGCCAGGTGGCGCGGTCCCGGTTCGTGGCCGCCTGCTTCCACCGACACCTGCACCAGACCGTAGGCGGCGGCGAAATGACCGAAGGCGGGGTGGAACACGAAAAACGTCCGGCCTCGATAGGGGGCCAGGATGTCCCGGGCCTGCCCATCGATTCTGGCCAGGTGTTCTTTCAGGGTGCCGCAGCGTTCCTCGATGGTCCCTGCTTCGGCCGGGATGGCGGCTTGCAACCTCAAGCTGACTGTGTCGGCCATGGCCATGGCCTGGGCGGGGTCCAGCCAGGTGTGGGGATCGATTTCATGGTGATGGCCATAGTTGTCGGGCAGCGGGCCCGCGATCTGCGGCGCTCCAGGCAAAGCCTGAACGCGCGGTACCAGTCCCTGCTCGAAGGGAACTCCTGCTGCCAGGAAGAGGTCGGCCTGTTCCAGGATGGCCATCTGCCGCGGCGTCGGTTCAAAGGTTGCGGGGGAGTGGCCCGGGCCAACCAGTACCGCTACCTCGACCAGATCACCGCCGATCTGCTCGACGAACCACACCTGGGGCAGGATGCTGACGGTGACCTTGACCGCGGCGGCGTGGGCTTCAATCGGGGCAAGACAGACTGGTCCGAGCAGCAGCAAGCCCACCCACAGGGCAAATGTCACCACGGGCGGAAGTCGCCGGGTCTGTTTGGGTTTTTGGGCATCACTCACGGGTTCTCACTATCACTTTTTGGCCGGGAACCATGATAACGGGTAGGTCTTGATGTGCAAGAAGCTAATACCGCTTGGACGGGATCGGTGCCGGAAGAGTCTTCGGAAGTGGGTGCCATGGAATGGCGGATGAAACCGGTGCAATAATTAAACCTCATAAAACGGCACAATCGGGGACCCCCCGGGGGGTCTTTTCCAGCTGGCTGCCGGTCCGGGTCCACGTCCACGAAAAAACCAGATTCGGGCCCGTGATTCCCCACCGTTGATTCCCTGTCTCAATTGGATTAGGTTGGCACCATACAATCACCTGAACCTTCACCACCACCGGGTCCGCCCAAGGAGATGAACTCATGTCTTTGATTCCAATGCGCGTCATGCTCGACCACGCCGCCGAAAACGGGTACGGCGTCGGCGCCTTCAACGTGAACAACATGGAGCAGATCCAGTCCATCATGATGGCCGCCACCGAAACCAACAGCCCGGTGATCGTTCAGGCCAGCCGCGGGGCGCGATCCTACTCCAACGACAATTACTTGCGCCACCTGATGCTGGCCGCCGCCGAACTGAACCCCAATATCCCCATCGCCATGCACCAGGATCACGGTAACAGCCCCGAAACCTGCTTCAGCGCAATCGACCAGGGTTTCACCTCGGTGATGATGGACGGTTCGCTGCAGGATGACGGCAAGACACCCTCTTCCTACGAATACAATGTCGATGTCACCAAGCAGGTCGTCGCCAAGGCCCATGTCCTGGGGGTGACGGTCGAGGCGGAGATCGGCTGCCTTGGGGGCATCGAGGACGGGCACGGCGCCGGTCTGACCGGCGAGGAGGCCCTGGCACACCTTACCGATCCCGAGGAGGCCCAGCGCTTCTCCGAGGAGACCGGTTGCGACGCACTGGCCGTGGCTATCGGCACCAGCCACGGCGCCTACAAATTCACCCAGAAGCCAACGGGCGACGTGCTGAAGATGGACCTCATCGAGGAAATCCACCGCCGGCTGCCCAACACCCATCTGGTCATGCACGGGTCGAGTTCGGTGCCCATGGAATTGATCGACATCATCAACAAGTACGGCGGCGAGATGCCCGAAACCTACGGTGTGCCTGTCGAGGCCATCCAGCAGGGCATCAAGCACGGTGTGCGCAAGATCAACGTGGA
>DAOWLV010000181.1 GCA_030643455.1 Candidatus Krumholzibacteriia bacterium
GGCCCACCGCGAATCCCTGCAGAAGATCCTGGGCAATCTCATGCAGAATTCGCTGGATGCGGCGCGCAACGAGCAATCGCTGACCATCGGGATCACCTGGCGTCTGGAGCCCGGCCACGTCACCCTGATCTGGCAGGACAACGGGGTCGGATTGCCCGCCGAAGTGGCCGATCGCCTGTTCGACCCGTATTTTTCAACCAAGAGCAAAGGCACCGGTCTGGGCCTGGCCATCTGCCGGAACCTGGCCGACCGAATGGGTGGAACCATCACCCTTTCCAACCGCAGTGACGGACACGGAGCCATCGCGGAATTGACGTTGCCCCGCAGTGGTGGGGAAGGCTCCGTGGAAGGAGATCCCGGACTTTCATGACTGTTGATTCATCAATGAAACGGGCCTTCATCCTGGCCTTGGCATTCCTGGCGTTTACCGCGGTCCGGCCTTCGGCGGCTGCGATGGTGGGTCGGTCTGCGCAGACGCCCGAGGTGCGCATCGCCAGGCTGCATTACGAAGGTGGGGGCGACTGGTATTGCGACCCCAGCAGCCTGCCCAACTGGCTCTCGGTTTTCCGTGCCAGGACCGGCATCCCCACCGCCGCGACGGATGTCGTGGTGACCCTGGACAGCGAGGATCTGTACAGCTACCCCTTTCTCTATCTGTCAGGGCATGGACGCATCGCCCTGGAGGAAGGTGAACTGGCGGAATTGCGCCGGTACCTGGATGCCGGGGGTTTCCTGTACGCCGACGACAACTACGGACTGGATCCGTCCTTCCGGGAAATGGTCGCCCAGCTGTTCCCCGACAACGAACTGGAACCGATGGCAGGCAACCATCCCATCTATCATTCGTTTTATGATCTGCCGGGATTGCCGAAGATTCATCAACACGATGGGGAACCCGCCCGCGGGTACGGCGTTTTCAGGAATGGACGTCTGGTCCTGTTCTATTCCTATTCGTCTGATATCGGGGACGGCCTGGAGGACCCCCAGGTGCACGGCGATCCGGCCGAGGTTCGCGAGGCCGCGGCCAAGATGGCCGTCAACATCCTGATGTACACCCTGACCCATCCCTGAAGCGGATTCGAAAATCATGGCAACCGTGAAGCAAAAATCCAACTTCCAGACCCGGCTCGGGCGTCTTTTGACGCTCACGAGGCTGCGCGCCCTGCGCTTTGGCCTGGTGCGGACCCTGACGGTTGCCGGCGGAGCGCTTTTGCTGGCGGTGTGGTCCGTTGGAGGGGAAACCGGTCCGAGGGGCTTCATCGCCTGGGGCCTTTCTCTTTCCCTGCTCGCGGTTCTGATCCTGGTTGTCCGGCATTTCCTTGTCCTGCCTTTGCGACCCTGGCGGCGGGCCCGGGATCTCGTTGCGGCCATCGAACGGCAGGATGATTTTTCCAATGTCCTGGTTTCCGCCGAGGAGGCGGAACGTTTGCCCGAGCGGTGGGGCGGATCTCATCCGGTCAGGGTCGAATTGCTGCGGCGCCTGTACCAGCGGGCCGAGGGCATCGTGGAAAGGCTGGATCCCGGTCAGGTGCTCGTTCTGCCTCACGGAAGGGCCTGGAGTCTGGGTCTGGTGGCGGTGGTTTGCCTGGGAATCCTGATGGCGGTCACCGGCCCCGATGATCTCGGACGGGGATTCGGACGCCTGGTCAAGCCCAGTCTGGCCAAGGTCCTGGTTCCGGTGGGAGGTCTTTACGGGGTGTCGGACCGGGATTTCGTGATTGCCGGCCTGGATATCGAACTGGCCGCCCTGGATTTCGCCGGGGGACCCGATCCCGCGGTCTGCGAGATCCGCATCGGCAGCGGCATGTGGCAGCGCATGGACACGGGGGCCGAGCGCGTGTTCCTCGCCCCACCGGGAATTCCCTCACCCTATCGCAAGTGGGCTGCGGTCATTTCCGATGTCCGCGAGGATTTCGCCTGGCGTTTCCGTCGGGGCGAGATGATCACGGAAATCGGTCAGGTGACCGTCCGCCACCATCCCCTGATGACCGGACTGTCGGCCCGGGTGACACCACCGGCCTACACCAGGTTGCCGGCCCGCGACCTGGCCCGGCTACCGGCCTGGTTCGAGGTGCCGGCCGGAAGTTCCGTCCGGCTGTCCGGGACCGTGAATCATCCTGTCGAGAGGGCCTGGATCGTCACCGCCGCGGGTGACACCCTGATACTGGAAGAGGATTCCCTGCAGATAGCCGGCGCCCTGCGCGTGACCGAGTCGACCATCTTCACTGTGAACCTGGAAGATGACTTCGGACTTCGAAATCAATCGCCCCTGCAGTACGAAATCGCTGCGGCGGAAGATGTGGAACCGGCGGTGCGGCTGGAACGGGTGGACGACGACGGGATCCTGCCCATTTCCGGCGAATTGACTCTCGAAGTGGAGGCGGCGGACGATTTCGGGCTCGCCTGGCTGGACCTGCGGGTCCGCACCGAAGCCCGGAGTGGGACGGTTTTTTCCAACGAGGCCTCCGGAAAATGGCGAAGCGGCCGCTTCTGGCCTGGGGATTCGAACAGCTGGTTCACCATCACCACCGATGCCGGTCCCTTGCGGGTCCGCTCCGGCGGCCCCCAGGGCAGCATGTCCGAATTGAGGGCCCGCTTCCTGCTGGAAATCGAGGCCGGGGACCTGGACATGGTGGCTGGAGATGCGCTTGAATTTTCCGTTGAAGTGGTGGACAACAAGCGGCCTGGACCTCCCGGCCGGTCCCTGTCCCGTGTGGTGCGCCTGGTGCTGCCTTCGGCCGCCGACGTTTTGACTTCACAGGCGGAAACCAGTCAGGAACGCAGGTCCGAGCTGGAGGAAATGCGGAGGCGCAGCCGCGAACTCGACGCCGACCTGGACCGACTCACGCGCGAGCTGATGAAAAATCCCCTGCCGGACTGGGCGCGCCAGCAGGAAATGGAAGCCGCCATCGAGCGGCAGAAGACTCTCCAGGAAGAGCTGGCCAGGGTGGCCCGCGAACTCCAGGAGGAACTGGACCATCTGGCGGGCAGCCAGCTCACGTCCGAGGCCCAGCAGAACAAGGCGGACGAGGTCTCGGAACTTCTTTCCCAGTCGGGGAGCGAGAGACTGAACGACCTGCTGAGCAAGATGGAGGAGGCATCGGGACAGGTTTCCCCCGACGAGGTGGCTCGTGCCATGCAGGAAGTCGCCCGCAACCAGAAGGAAATGGCGCGCCGCCTGGACGCGGCCCTGGCCATGCTTAAACGCATGGCGCAGGAACAGGAACTCGAAGGACTGGTCTCCCTGCTGGAAAAGATGATCCAGAAGCAGCAGGAACTCGCGGATCTCAGCCGGCAGCTGGAACAGGAGCAGGCGGCTGCCGCGCAGCAAGAAGGCGAGGAAGGCCAGGAAGGCCAGGAAGGCCAAGAAGGCCAGGAAGGCGAGAAGGGCCAGGAAGGCCAGGAAGGCCAGGAAGGCCAGGAAAGTGAATCCGGCGAAGGGGAAAAACAACAGGAAGCCGGAGAAACTCCTTCGGCCGAGGAACTGGCCCGCCGGCAGGAGGCCCTGGCCGAGGAACTGGAACAACTGAAGGAGAAGCTGGAGAAGGCCCTGGAGGAATTGCGGGAGGAAAACGCCCAGAATCCCGAAAATGGTGAACAGAGCCAGATGGAGACCGCCCTCCAGGAAGCCCTGGACAAGCTCGAGCAACAGAAGAGCGAAAGCAAGATGAGCGAGGCTTCGGATCAACTGATGCAGATGGACCCGGGCGAAGCGGCGAAAATGCAGGAACAGGCGCTGCGCGATCTGGGGGCCCTCTATCACGTCATGCTCCAGTCGCAAATGGCCATGCAGATGGCCATGAAGATGGAGCAGGTTTCTTCGCTGCGAGGACTGGCCGCCGACCTGCTCGCCATGTCCACGCGTCAGGAAGAGATTGCCGCCATGATCCCGCCCGACATGAGGGATCTTCGTTCGCTGGAACTCACTCGCGCCCAGCACCGGGTGCAGAAGGCGGCGGTCCGGGTCCGTGACAATCTTTCCCTGTTGATGGACGAGGCCCCGAACCGCATCATGAAACTGCTCAAGAAACTGGACGAACTGATCGAGGAGATGGGATACAGCCTGCGGGCCATGGAGGAAAACCGCTCGCAGATCGCCCGGCGGCACGCCCGGGAAAGCCTGGCATCTTCCAACCGTCTGGTGATCAGCCTGTTGACCGAAGCCCAGATGACCGGTGGCGGCGGGGGCTCCAGCGGGAACCCCATGCCTTCGATGGGTGAAATGCTCAAGCAGATGGCCAAGGAGCAGGCCGGGTTGAACGGAGCCACCGAGGAACTGCGCCGCATGCTCGCCAACCGGGGGATGAGCCAGGAACTACGCTCCCAGATGAAACGGTTGGGCGAGCAGCAGGCGGGCCTTGCCGGCCAGATGAGCGACCTTTCCGAGGAGGAAAAGCAGAAGCAAAGGCCCGAGGGCGAAAGGGTTCTCGGCGACCTTGGTCAGCTGGGCCTCGACATGGAATCGCTGAGCCGGGATCTGGATGACGGCCTGGTCAGCGAGGAGACCCTCATACGTCAGGAGCGGATCCTCAGCCGAATGCTGGACGCCCGGAATTCGGTGCGCCGCCGCGATTACACGACCCGGCGCGAGAGTCGGACGGCGACCCGTCTGTTCGACCGGCAGGACGGCAGGGAAGGCAGTGACGAGGATGACCAGGACAATCCCTTCCGCCTGAGATACCAGCCCCTGGAAAAGGCTCCCCTGGAGTACCGCGATCTTGTCCGGCGCTACTTCACGGCCCTCGATTCCCTGCGCCGCCTGGATGATGCGCCGCTTCCTCCCGATCGGAGGGAGCTGCCATGAGCATTCTCCGTGTGATCAGGTTGACGTCGATCCTGGTGCTTTTTTCTGCGGGAATCTGCCTCGCCCAGACACCACAGGACCATGGTGGAGATCCGACCGATCAAGAAAAGAAACTGGAGATTCCGCGGGATCTGCGCCGGATGGATCTGCCCATGGATCCGCAATCATTGATCAATCTGCGCCGGCGGCTGATCGAACTGGACCGCCTGATGACCCTGGGCAGCATCAGCCGTGCGGAATCGCTGCTGAAGGACCTGGAACAGCACAGCACGCTCAAGCGGGAACTGGTGACCCGCCGGATCAGGTTGGCCCAGCTCAAGGAAGACCACGCCGAAGCGGTGCGGCTTTGTGAAGAAGCCCTGGCCAACCAGACCAGGAATCCCGGGCTGTGGCGTTCCCTGGCGGAGTCCCAGCTGGCCATCGACCAGCCGGACAGCGCCATTGTGTCCATCGGCCATTTCATCGCCACCAATCCCAACGGCCGCAGCGCGACGATGGTGGGCGTGGATATGTTGCAGAAGGCCGGGCAGCAAGCCATGGCCGTGACGCTCATCGACTCCATGCGGGTCATCCTGGGTGAGCCGCGTCTGCTGGGCCGGCAACGCGCCGTCAGTCTGCTGCTGATGGACCGGCAACCCGAAGCGGCCGATGAGATGACGGCCGAATTGAGGTCGAATCCCTTCAATCTGTCCCTGCTGCGGATCGAACTTCTGGAAGGTCCCTATCGCCCCGCCAATCACGGCGAGTTCCTGGATCGTCTGAAGGACAGGTCCGGTGAATCGGATGCGCAGGGTGCCGAGGCCCTGCTGGTGGCCAATCTCCTGGTGGCCGGGGGTGAGGTCGAAGCGGCGATCGAAATGCTGGAGCCTCTTTTCGTGGGTCGGGGTTCGATCATGTTCCTGCTGCAGAACACCGTTCTGCTGGTCAGGGAACTGGAATTGCTCGAGGAATCTCCCCAGCTCCAGCCCTCCGTGGATTATCTGCTGGCGGTGCTCGAGCGTCTGGCGGGACCGGAGAACCGGGACCTCGTCCTGAGACAGCGGGCCGCCGACCAGCTGGCCCAGGTCTGCCAAATCGCCCTGGAAACCGGGGCCCTGGGAACCGATCCACACCTGGCTGCCGACCGGTTCGGGGATCTGCTTGCCCTGGTTCGCCAGGTCAATCCGAACAGCGAATTCCTGTATTCCTCACAGATCAAACTGGCCGCCTACACGCGGGATGTCCTGCACGAACCGGAAGTCGCCGCACGTCGGTTGGAAAGTCTGCTGCTGAACCTGAACCTGCCCACCAGTGGGGTGGCTCTTGTCCGCCTGACCCTCGGTGAATGTTACCTGGCCGCCGGGGATACGGCCCGGGGGCGGATCGTCCTGGAAAGTCTGGGCCGCGATCCGGAATTCCGCCAGGCCGCCGGGCATGCCCACTATCATGTGGCACGGCTCGATCTGGCCCAGGGGCATTTCGCCACCTCCCGGGACCGCTTCGCTGTGGTGGCCATGGACAATCCGGGTGCTCCCTACGCCAACGAGTCCCTGGACATGGGCCTGGCCATTGCCGAGGAAATGGACAACCCCAGTGGCGGTCCGCCCATCCTGTCCCTCTATTCCCCGAGCGTCTATTTCGACCTCACAGCCCAGCCCGACTTTCGCCTGACCTCGCTGGAGGAATTCGTCTCCCGGACTATTCTTCTGGTCGATCTGGAAGAACCCCAGCACCTGCTGGAACGGGGCCGGTTCGAGCTGGCGATTCTCCACCTCGAGGCCGGTCGGATCGACGATGCCCTGGAGCGTCTGGACCAGGTCATCAATGGCCATCCCGACGGGCGCTATCCGGCGCGGGCCCTCGAACTGCGCGGCAGGATCCTGCAGGACGCCGGCCGTGCCGAAGAGGCCCGCCACACCTGGGA
>DAOWLV010000247.1 GCA_030643455.1 Candidatus Krumholzibacteriia bacterium
CTCCTCGACCGGCTGAACATCGTGGAGATCGCCTCCATCATCGAAAGCAGCGGCCAACGCCTGACGGGATTCATGAACGACGCCATCCAGATGACGACCATCCAGTCCCGGAATCTGCACCTGGACCTGCAGGCGGTGCCCGTCGCCAGTTTCGTGGAAATCGGGTTGTGCGGAATCCGTGAACGCGCCCACCTGCGAGGCATCACCGTGACCAACGAACTGGAGGAGGGGGCCGACTGGACGGTTCTCTGCGACCAGAAGATCCTGAAGGTGGCCTTCGAGAAAATTCTCAATAACGCAGTGGTCCATAATTTCGAGGGCGGACAGATCGTGATCCGCGAAGCCCAAAAGGTGCCGGGTCAGGACCTGTCCGACTGCCCGGTCGATCCCGAGGGAGAGTGCGTACTGAAGGGCCAGGCCTCTTTCCGCCACTGGGAGCACGAGAAGATAACCTGGCGGTTGATCGAGATTTTCAATACGGGTGATCCCATTCCCGAGGACCGACGCGAGGCCCTTTTCGGAAAGTTCGAACTGGTAGGCAGGATCGAGCACCATCAGAAGGGTTCCGGGCTCAGTATGCCGATCGCCAGCTCAGCGGTAAAAAACCATGGTGGCAGCATCATGATCCATACGGACCCGAAGCTGGGAAATTCCTTTTTCCTGCTGCTGCCCACCCTGCGAAGCGGGGCGGTGGCCAATCCAGGCCTGAATGGCGGGCCGGATCAGTTGCTATCGGACCAGGTGGCCGAGAGTTTCGGCGGCCGAACCGGGGACAAAAAGATCGGCCAGATGGCTGACGCCTCCCGGTTCGAGATTGAATTCGACGACGCGGGCTCCAGCCTGGCGAGCGGTTCCGACCAGTCCGGCGGCGGGGTAGACGGCACCGGCAGTGCCGACCACGAGGAAGAGGTCACAATCGGAGGCGGCAGCCGCTGAGGCCTCGAGAACCTCGGGATCGATTCCCTCACCGAACCAGACCACACCGGGGCGGAGCAATCCGCCGCATTCGGAACATGCGGGGGGAATGGGGATGGGTACCCTTCGGTCGAGGCATTCGGCGCCGCACTTCATGCAGCGCACCACCCAGATCGAACCATGGAATTCCAGCACGTCGGAGCTGCCGGCCAGCTGGTGGAAGCCGTCCACGTTCTGGGTGACGACCAGTACCGGCGCGGTCTTTTCCAGGCGGACAAGGGCCTGATGGGCGGCGTTGGGTTCGGCCGCGGCGATGAGGCCGCGGCGCCAGTCGTACCATCGCCAGACGAGTTCGGGATCGCGGGCGAAGGCGCCGGGTGTGGCGAGATCCTCGGGCCGGTACTGGCTCCACAGGCTGTCCTGTTCTCCCCGGAAGGTGGGGATGCCGCTGGCCGCGGAAATACCCGCTCCCGACAGCACCGTGATCCTGGTTTCGGATGTGATTCCATCCCTGATTTGTTCGAGTTCCGCGCGGATGTTCGAATCCATCACCATGCCCCCCTGATCCGGGTCAATCCCGGCATTGCCGGATGTGCCTCAAAACCGGATAATGAATGATACGGGCTGGAGCATACTCCCAGCCCCCGTACTCGACAACATACCAGAGATTGGGAGACCCCTTTGGGGTTCATTCAAAAATATTGGAAAAATCCTGCCTGGCGGACCCTGACATTGCTGCTCCTGGCCTTGGCCACGCCTGCCGGGGCCCGAATGCCGGTGGTGGTTTTCCAGGTGGAATCCAAGGCCGGCCAGGCCGCCGCCAAGCGCTGCCACGAAATCTGGTTGGCCGAAGGCCCCCGGCTGACTGCGGAAATCCTGCCGCAGGGTTTCCAGGATTCGACAGCCGACACGGTCACCTGCCTGATCCTGGACACCAGTTCCTTCCAGCGCCATTTCGCGGGCAGCCTTCCTGACTGGGGAGTGGGCGTGGCCTTGCCATCCGGCCGGGCCATCGCCCTGGACTATTCCCGCCTTCCGGCCGTGGGCCGTGGTTTGCGCGAGGTCTTTCTTCACGAGATGGTGCACGCGCTCCTGTTCCAGGGCAGCGGGGGCGCCTGGTTGCCCACCTGGCTCCACGAGGGCGCGGCCATGCTCTACTCGGGGGAGTGGAGGTTCTCGGATACCGTATCGCTGATCCTCGACGGCAGGGTCCCGGATCTGGAGAGACTGCAGGGCCGGTTTCCCGTCCCGCATGACCGGGCCGATCGAGCCTATCGGACCAGCCTTCTGGCAGTGTCCCGGCTCCGGGAGGGTTATGGGGATGAAATCATTGCCGATCTCGTGCGGGAAACAAAAAAATGTGGGGATTTCTCCGCAGCCTTCACCATCGTGACCGGCGAGCAGCTGGAGGATTTCCAGAGGGAATTTTCCGCGGCGATGAAGCTGAAATTCGGCTGGATCCTGTTTATTACCAGATGGCCAGGGCTCTTTGTCCTGACCGCGTTGATTTTTGCGCTGGGGGCCACCCGGAAGATCATCATCACCCGCCGCCGTCTGGCGGCCATGGAAGATATCCCGGATACCCCCGATTGGCCCCAAAGGCCCGATTCCAAGGATTAAAACACGAAAGTCATGCAGATTGCCCTTGTGGTGGAGGTAAATTTTATCCCACGGCAAAACTGACCATATTTTTGTCAAATCCATCTGACTCCCATCACAGAAAGTCCTGACTCAAACGCTGTTTCAGTGCATTTTTCTGCGGAATCATGGGGAATTAACAGGGGAAGCTTCAAATTGCGGACACTGATTGGCACCCGGGTTGCAAGGACTGGCCTGAACTGGGCGATTTATGGGAAATCGCACGGTTTTCCGGAAGGATCGAAGTGAAAACTGCCGCTGCCAACATCCTGTTTTCTGCCTTTATCATGTTGATCCTGACTGGTTCAGCCGCCTTGGCCCAGCACCATGAGGTCCACCTCCACTGGAGCGCCAGTCCGGTGATCGATGAAGACGGTATCGTCAGGCCCGAAGCCGTGAGTTACGAAGTCTGGCTCAAGCGGGGCGATGAATCGGACCAGCTGGTCGCCACCGTTCGTGATACGACCTTCAAGTACAATGCCGACCCGGGTATCACCCAACGGATCCGGGTGCGCGGTATCGACAGGAGGGGTTTGAAGTCGGTCATGAGCGAATGGTCAGACCCGATCTTTTTCGAAATGACCGGCGAAGTTGTCACCGTTCCGATCGGGGCCCAGCTCAAGTCCAACTATCCCAACCCCTTCAATCCCGAGACGCGCATCGTTTATGGTATCCCCGAGGACATCAAATCGACCGACGTGGTGCGCCTGGAAATTTTCACGGTCCAGGGTTACCGCGTGCGGACCCTCCCGATCGATCGTTCACCGGGTTGGCACGAAGTGGTATGGAACGGCAAGGATGATCGGGGGATGGTCACCTCGACGGGCATGTACGTGACCCGGTTCGTGGTGGGCAGCAGCGTGAAAACCGGAAAGATGACGATGGTCAAATAGGGCGTCGAAATGGACCCCGCCTTTCCCAATCGCGATTGAATTACTATTATTGCCCCTCGTTTCCACAATCGAGGGGCTTTTCATATTTCGAGGCAGAATATGACCGATACCGCGTCCGAGGGACCTTCTCTCATCAAACTCGGCAAGCTCGCCAACAGCAAGGAATTCGATAAACTGGAGGGCCTCTGGATGGAGGCCCTGAGCCATCCCGGCTACACCTGGAAGGAACTCGTTCCCATCGCCGGACAGGTGGGGCGACAGGGAGCGGTCGATCGCGCCGAGATCCTGATGGACATGGTCATCGGCCAGGTCGAGGAAAAAAGCGGCGCCGTCGAGGCCCTGAACGTGGTGCGCAAGGGAGCGGAGCAGCTGCCCTCGGGCAAACTCCTGGTGGACCACATCAAGAGGCTCTATCTCTCCCGGTATCCGGACTTCGCCGAACTCCCCGAGATTCTGGATCTGGTCCTGGCAGAGAGGGCTTCGCTGGGTGATGCCGTGTCCAAGATCGAGCTGTATGTCCATCTCCAGGCCGGTGACTTTGCCCTGGACCGGAGTTTTCTGGTGCCGGGCCTGGTCGAGGCCGTGGACGGGGAAAAGGGCAACCTCACCGTCCTGTTCCAGGATCGCCGAAACGAATACGGACCCTCCACCATCCACAAACTCAACCCCCGCTCCGACGATTATTTCCCCGCCATGGTCCTGTATGCCCAGGACAAGTTGCGCGAACTGGCCGGTGAAGACGCCACCGCTTTCGTCAAGCTGGCTCTCAATTCCCAGCGCGAGGGACAGGTTTCCTACCGGGATCTCAAGGGGCATATCACCGATCTGCTGGGGGACAAGGGGTGGAAGAGCTGGTGGAAGGACGCCAAACCGGCTCTCAAACGTGATCCGATGATCGGAATGTCTGCAGGCAGCCAGCCCAGTTTCAGGCTCATGAGGCAGGCCGACAAGTACGAGGATCGTCTGCGCCGCAAGTTCGACCGCAGCAAGGATCCCCAGACCAAGCTCTTGCAGGTGTTGGGGTACCTTGACGAGATTTCGCGTGAAGAGAAAAGTGGCGCCTGTGAAGGGTGCGCCGACGAGGAACTGCTGGTTCATTTCGGCAACGGAGCGGCCAAGGTGGCGATCGCCTCCCTGAAGGAAAATCCCGCGCTGGCCCTGGCGGGGCTGGCCCTGCATGCGGAAATCGCAGCCCGCGGCGTACCGGTGGCCCGACCCAACCCGAAGGCCGCGGTTCAGGTTCTGGGACGCATCCCGGACAAGGGTGCCATGTGCGCCGACCTGCCCGAGGCCCTGTTGCAGCGGATCCTGAATTACGTGCGCAAGGCCATGCCCGACACCTGGGGTGAAACCTGGGCCGCGGTGTTGATGAGGGCCGGCAAAAGGTTGAGCGATTCCATCACCCGGACCCTGATCGAGGGTGGTCAATCCGACGCTCTTTACGCTGCTTTGAAGCGGGCCATGGAACGGCCCACCTACAGTCCGGACCTCTTGTGCTGGTTGTGGCGAACACGGTTCACCACCGGCGCCGGGTCCAGGTTCCTCATGAAACAGGAATCCCTGTCGGTGAACCGCATCGCCGACGCCATGTTCGTTCTGCTGGATTCATCCGGGAAACTCTACGGCATGTCCCTGGAGGAAAAGCACCTCAAGGTCCTCGAATCCGCCCGGGCGGCTCTGGCCACCCAGAGCAACCGGCCGATTCTGGATCTGATCGATGCCGCGGATCGCCAGGAAAGCATCCGGCTCAAGGGCCTGATCGAATCCAACCACGGTCTGAGTCCGTCCATGCGAACCCAGTTGCTCGGATTCATGCGCTCGAAATACGCGGACATCTTCATCGAGATCACCCGCGAGTGGGATGAAGGCGGCACCATCTACACCACCGAAGAAGGGCTGCGCCGGGCCCAGGATGCCCTGAACCACATCATCGATATCGAAATTCCCGAAGTGGCACAGCAGATCGGCGAAGCGGCAGCCCACGGTGACCTGAGTGAAAACGCGGAATACACCGCGGCCCTGGAAAAGCGCGACCAGCTGGCCAGCCGGGCCACGGGCATGAA
>DAOWLV010000394.1 GCA_030643455.1 Candidatus Krumholzibacteriia bacterium
CACTTCACCGGGGCCGTCGCCTTCACCGCAAACGGTGTGCAGGAACTCGCCCTCCGGAGAAAAGACCTGCACTTCGGACAGCTGGCTGTCCAGGAGCAGGAGGTTGCCCTGGCCATCGGTATGGATCGAGGCCACCGAACCGAAAAAGATCTCGTCGTCATCGCCCCCGGCGCGCCACAGTTCGGTCAGCTGGGCCGTTTCGGTACCGTGCTCAGGATCGGCGCCATTGGCAACGGTGGCTGGTTCGGCACCGGAAGCTCCGCAGACGATTCCGCCGACCAGCAGGGCGGTCAGAATGAAGACGGCAAATGGTCCCGGAATTTTGAATCGAGTGGTCATGAGATTTTCCCCCTCTATCAAGCCCCATCCCGGATGGGATCAGGGCGACATGCGGTAACAGATCACTTCCAAAGGACGCACATCGGCGTCCTCTTCTTCGGCCTCGGGATTGTCCGCGCCGCGGCCTCGGAAGGCGTACACGGCATCGGCGTGTTCCCTGACCAGGACGGCCAGGCCGCCGCCCGGAAAAAAGAGGGCGTCCTTCTGGCCGTCACCCTCGCAGGCGAAGGCCACCTGTCTGAAAAATTCGCCTGAACTATCGAAGACATCCCAGGTGGAATGGATTCCCTCGTCCTGTTCGCGAATACCCCGGCTCGGCAGAACCCAGAGCAGCCCCTGCTTGTCCAGCCGGATATCGAGAATGTCGCGTTCAGTCGGTTCCATTACGAGCTTTATGGCATTTCTGTTGCGTCTGCGAAAGGGCATCATCATTTCCCGGGCCCGTTCCGCTTCGACCGGGGTTCTTTTCCACGATTGGTACTTGCGGGTAATGGTCCTTTCCAGGACCCCATCGGGCCGGTAGACCTCGATGAGGTATTCGTTCCTGGCGGGCGCCACGTAGAGGCGTCCGTCATCCGCCAGGGCCCAGCCGCCCTGCCCGGGAAAGAAATCACCCTTCTCGGAGATCTCCATCCGCCCGAAATCCCGGACGTTGACCGATTCCAGGTAACGGACGCCCTCGGTGCCGTCCTGATCGAAGGCGGCAATGAAGTTGGTGGCGGTGCGGGAATCTTCGCCCCGGGTGATCTTCGCGCCACCCAGGACCAGCCGGTCTCCCACCGAAGCGGCGCTGCGCAGGGCAAAAAATCCTCCGGCGGAGGGGTCGTTCCCGCCGGGCCTCAATTCACCGGCGGGAAGTCCCGCCAGGTCGACCTTTATTATCCGGCCTGGAAATCCCTGGATCAGTCCGACGGCCCCGTCGGGCAGAAAAAGTACGTCCCGGGCGTTGCGCACTTCTCCGGGTCCTTCGCCCCGCTTGCCCAGGGACTGGACGTACACTCCGTCGGGGTCGAAGACCTGGACTTCCACGAGCTGGATGTCCAGCAGGTAGACGTTGCCTTCATCGTCGACCAGGACCCGGTCGATGACTCCCAGCAGGTTCTCTTCATCCTCTTCGCCCCCGATGCGCCACAATTCCTCGAGTTGAACCTTCAGCAGGCCATCTGCGGGTACGTCGCTGTTGGTGACAACCGGAACGGCCGCCTGGCTGACAGGTGGCAGGGAAAACATCAGGATTCCCATTCCGAGGAGACAATTGCGCACGTAAAGGAGAGTGGGGGGCTTTGGGAATGAAACAGGCGACAAAACGACCTCGCTTGATGTGGAAACAGACCCTTCCAGGTAATACCTAACGCATAATGGAACCAAAACCAGCGCCCAAGAACCTATTTGATCCGGTAGCAGATGACCGACATCGGCTCCGCTTCTTCCTCGTCGTCGTCGGTCCCCGCACCGCCGAACCGGGACAGCGCGGCGTCCCAGAAACCCGTGATCATGAAAACCAGGTCGTTCCCGGCGAAAAACAGGATGTCTTCCTGGGGGTCACCCTCGCAGACGACCTGTACCTGCTTCTCGAAATGACCCGTGGGACTGAAGACATCATAATACGTGAAGGCGCCGGGTGTCTCGGTCCACATGGCGCGGCTGTTGAGGATCCAGACCGATCCGTCCGAGGCCATCCGCAGGAACTCGACGTCGGGTTCGGTATCCTCCCAGCTGATGGGAGCGCCGGGAGCCTGCTGGCTCTGGATGGTTTCCAGGATCCTCTGCCAGATGCCGGACGCTCTATCGTCCCTTTCCCAGGATTCGTATTCCCGGGAGAAAACACGTTCGAGGGTGCCGTCGGCGGCGAAAACGCTCACTTCATACTCGTTGCGTGGAATGGCCACCACCACCCGGCCGTCGTCAGCGACATCGAAGCGGCGGTCGGCGCCGTCGATGAGCTCTTTCTCGTCCAGCTTCAGTTCAGCCAGCTTGATCGTCATGGTGGTGGAGGCGAAGGTCTTGTCGCGCAGGCCTTCGGGCGTCAGGTTGCTGAGAAAAGTCTCTCGCGTGACGATGCCCTCGACCTGGTCGACATGCTGTTCGGTGCCGCCGGCCACCACGTTGCCACCGCCCTCACGCAGCCCCCGCATGATGTAGAAAGCGCCCTTGGTGGGGTCGCCCATGGGCCAGGTCCCTGCCGAGGTGTTGTCCAGGTTCAGCTTGATCACCTTGCCGGGAAAGGCCTGCAGCACTCCGATGGTGCCGTCGGGCAGGAAACACATGTCGGTCGGTCCCCGGAATTCACCGGGACCGTCGCCCTCGCGGCCGAGCGTGTTGATCAGTTCCCCCTCGGGCGAAAAGACACTGATTTCCGAAAGCTGGGCATCGAGCAGGTAGATGTTGTTATCGTCGTCGATCAGGATCTTGTTGATGATCCCGAACACGGTTTCCTCGTCGTCTTCGCCCCCGACCTGCCAGAGTTCCTCGAGATGCATCGTTTGCCGGCCGCCCGACGGCTCGGCTCCGTTGACCACGTGAAGAATGCCGTCCTTCATCACTTCCTCGCCGGCAACCGCCGGCAGGGCCATGACCATCATCAGCAAAAGGGGAAGGAAGCTCCAGGACGGTGAATTGCGCGGGTGAAGGGATAACATGACGCCTCCAATTATTTGAACGGCACTCGAGGGGGACGGGCGATGGTACCCGCAACCCGTGAAATTTATTCGGAGGGGTGGCCGGACACAAGCGATACGTGGGATGCACCGAAGTCGATCCACAATCAAGCGGTGCACTTTTGTTGAATCCCGCCTCCCCTCTCATGATACAAACGGTGGCAGGACCCGCAGAAGGTCACCAGGTTTTCCGCCTTGTTGCTGCCTCCCTTTCGGCGTGCCACGATGTGATGTACCTCCAGAAAACGTGTTCGTCCGCAACCCGGGGCCTGGCAACGATGCTGGTCGTGAGCAAGCACCTCACGGCGCACGCGTGGCGGGATGGTGGTCGTGTTTCGGCCTCCGTGTTCGCAGACTGCGGCATCGCAGCG
>DAOWLV010000086.1 GCA_030643455.1 Candidatus Krumholzibacteriia bacterium
CAACAGAGGGGCCAGCGGCAAGATCAGCAACAAGATCAGCAGCAAAGCCGACGGCGGAACCAACGACAGGATCCGCAGCAAAGCCAGCAACGTGACCAGCAGCGTGACCAGCAGCGTGACCAGCAGCAAGACCAACCAAGGGTGCGCGGGTCCAGGAATCGCCGTGGCATGCCCCGTGACAATCGGGGCCGAGACGCAAGTGTGGATATCCGCCAGGAGAATCGGGACCAGGCTCCGCAGGAACCCAGCCAGCCGGTCAGGAGCGCCCGGGAAGAATCCAGTCCCCGCAGTGAGGCTCCGGTTCGTCCCCAGCAACAGGACCCGGTGATAACTCCGGAAATCCAGGATGTTCAAAGTGCCCCGGCAACGCCAGTTGTTCACGTGGATCCAAAACCCATTGAAAAAAAGGAAGAGAGCGCCGTGACCACACCCAAAAAACCTCGCCGCGGATTCGGTGGCCTGGGAGCACGTATCAAGGAGAGACGTCTGGAAGCCAAGGCGGCCGAGGAGGCCTTGGCCAACCCGCCTGCCGAAACCGCAAGTTCTACCGAAACAACAAATCCTGCCGTCGAGGAACGTCCCGCCGCGACCATTTCCAGCCCGGCGCCGGCCAGCCCGGCACCCGACCGCATGGTTCAGGAACGGCGAACCCACTCCTTTTCAAGGTCCCGCGCCGACGAAGAAGTGATTCTCAGCGGCATCAAGGGCACCAAATACGCCAAGGCGCTTGGGTCGGTGACCGATGAAAATCTCGACGATGCCCTGACCGAACTGACCGATGGAATGCTGGCCCGGGCGGGGTTCCCTTGCCGGTGTGAGACACTCCCCGGGGAATACCGCCAGATCAAGGTGACCACCGACGACGTCAGCGCCGGGATGCTGATTGGCCGCCACGGCCAGGCCATCGACGCGGTCGAGCACCTTGTCGAACGGATGGCCAGCAACGCCATCGACGCCCGGGCGCGGATCAATCTCGACATCAACAACTATCGCATGCGCCGCGAAGAGTCCCTGGCGGAACGGGTGGCCGAGGCCGCGGCAGCCATCCAGGAAACCGGTCGACCCTTCCACATGGAACCCATGTCGGCGCGCGAGCGGCGGCTTGTTCACATGGAGACTGCCGAAATCGGCGGCCTGCGCACCTTCACCATGGATGGTTCGGGTGGCAAACACGTGGTGATCGCCGCGGACGAGGAAACCCAGGTGGAGCCCCAGCCGGAAGTCCAGCCGGAGTACCATGACGAGGCGCCACCAAAAAGGGACGATGCCATGGTCGATCAACCGGTCGATGACGCTGAAGAACGGAACAATCCCGACACCTGATCTTCGGGTTGTTCGGGGTTATCTTTGGAGCGGCGTTTCGGCGCCGCTCCCTTTGTTTTGGTAACGATTTCCGGTGGGAAAATTTCGCTCTACAGGAAGAGGCGGAACCGTGGACAAAGACACCATTGTGGCTCTGGCCACCCCGGAAGGGGAGGGGGGATTGGCGGTGGTCCGCCTGAGTGGTCCCGAGGCCGTTGCGATGGCCGGCCGCCTCTTCGAGGGGCGCCGTTTCGGGCCGGAAATCGAATCCCACAAAGCTGTATACGGTATACTGTTTTCCTCAAACAAGGAAAATGAAACAAGTTACCCCATTGATCAGGTCCTGGCATTGCCCCTCCTGGCGCCTCACAGTTACACGGGTGAAGACACGGTGGAGTTCTTCTGTCACGGCGGCCGGATGGCCGCCAGGATGGTCGTTGCCGCCTGCCGGGCGGTCGGCGCCAGACCCGCCGGACCCGGGGAGTTCACGCGACGCGCCTTCCTCAACGGGAAGCTCAGTCTGGACCAGGCCGAGGCGGTGGCCGACCTCATCCACGCCGAGAGCGAAGCTACCGTGCGAGGTGCGATCCGACAGTTGCTCGGCGGTATGGACGACGAGTTGTCGGCCATCGAAAATCCCCTGCTGGATCTGCTGTCCCGGATCGAAGGGTCGTTGGAATTTGTCGAGGAGGAAGAAACGGAGGTGCCGACCGATGAGATTGTCGGCACCCTGAAAGAGTCGTGTGCCAGGGTGGATGAACTGCTGGCCATGGCTCCGGCCGGTCGTCTTTTGCGAGATGGAATCCACGTGGTTCTGGCGGGCCCACCGAACGTGGGGAAGAGCTCCCTGTTCAACGCGCTGCTCGAAGAGGATCGGGCCATCGTCGACGGGGAAGCCGGCACGACACGCGACGTGATATCAGCCCGGTTGGTTCACGAAGGAACGGTGTTCGTGTTCCATGATACCGCAGGATTACGGGACGACCCCGGCCGGGTGGAAAAGATGGGCATCGACCGCACCTGGAAAAAAGTGAACGAGGCCGACCTGGTGTTGCTGCTGTCCTGTCCGGATGACCCGGAGTCAGGTCCCGAGAAAAGTTACGCCGCTCCCGTCATTCGTGTGATGACCAAAGCGGATCTTGATGATAAAAACAACAAAACCAACACATTATGTATTTCCAGCATCACAGGACAAGGTCTGCCTGAACTGTGGGCCGCCATTGATCTGGCCGTCCGGGGATTCCGCCTGGCCGAAGCGGTGACCATGGGCGTGGTGCTCAACGAACGCCACCTCCACAAGCTGGCCGCCTGCCGGTCGGATCTCGAGATCCTGATCCACGAACTGGAGTCGCACGCACCGGGCGACGAGGTGACCGGCACCATGCTGTCTTCGGTTCTCAGCCAGTTGGGCGAGGTTTCGGGAAGGGTATTCACCGAACAGCTTCTGGAAAGCGTGTTCCAGCGCTTCTGCGTGGGGAAATAGCCGTGAAATCCCATGAATTCGACATCATCGTGGTGGGCGGCGGCCACGCGGGCATCGAGGCGGCCCTGGCGGCAGCCCGGCTTGGCGCGCGGACGGCCCTGGTAACCCATGATGCCGACGAGATTGGCCGCATGCCCTGCAATCCCGCCATCGGCGGGCTGGGGAAAGGCCATCTGGTCAGGGAAATTGATGTCCTGGGTGGGGAAATGGGGGTCGCCATCGACCAATCCGGCATCCAGTTCCGGGTTCTGAACACCAAAAAGGGGCCTGCCGTGAGGTCGCCCCCGGGCCCAGGCCGACAAGCATGCCTACCAGCGCCTGATGACCGAAACAGTACAAGAGCAGGACAGCCTCGAGGTGGTGGTCGATGACGTGGTGGGTCTGGAGGTGGATACAGTTCCTGAAGGACGCCATATGACAGGAGTGTTGTTGCGCGGCGGCCGGAAGGTGACCGGCGCCCGGGTTGTCCTGTGTACGGGCACATTCCTGAAGGGATTGATGCACGTCGGTGACAACCGCACCATCGGGGGCCGCGAGGGGGCGGCAAGCAGCGAGGGCCTGAGCGGAAGCCTGGCCGACTACGGTTTCGAATTGAAACGACTGAAGACTGGAACGCCACCGCGGCTATCGGCACAAACAATTGATTTTAAACAACTTACACCACAACCAGGTGACAAGAACCCGGCTCCTTTTTCCTTCCGCACCGAACAGTTCGCACCGGACCAGATCGAGTGCTACCTGGCCTACACCAACGAGCAGACCCACCGGATCATCAGCGAAAGCCTGGACCGGTCCCCGCTGTTCAGCGGCAAGATCGAGGGTCAAGGACCTCGTTACTGTCCCTCCATCGAAGACAAGGTGGTCAGGTTCGCCGACAAGGATCGGCACCTGCTGTTCCTGGAACCGGAGGGGCGCGACACGGACGAGATCTACGTCAACGGCCTGTCGACCAGCCTTCCGGCGGACGTGCAGGAAAGAGTCGTACGGTCGGTGCCAGGTCTCGAATCAGCCCGGATCCTCAGGTTCGGATACGCGGTGGAATACGACAGTGTCCCCTCCTGGCAGATCCACCGCACCCTGGAGACCAAACTCATTGCGGGACTTTATCTTGCGGGACAGGTACTGGGCACTTCCGGATACGAAGAGGCCGCCGCCCAGGGCCTGGTGGCGGCGGTCAACGCGGTGCGGTCACTCGATGGGAAAAAGCCCCTGGACCTGGGCCGCGACGAGGCCTATATCGGCGTCCTGGTGGACGACCTGGTGACCAAGGAAATCAACGAACCGTACCGTATGTTCACCTCGCGGGCCGAGCACCGCCTGCATCTGCGGTGCGACAATGCCGAGGATCGTCTGACCGACGTGGCCCTGGAGTTGGGCCTCCTTTCGGACCGGGCGGAGAAGCTGTTGACGGCCCGGCGGGTGTTTGTCCGGGGCTTCAACGATCTCCTGCAGAAAACCAGTGTTTTCGCCAAGGAAAAAGGCATGCGCCTGATGGCCGCCGATTACCTGCGCTTCCCCCGTATCGGTCTGGGGGAGCTGAAAAAAGAGGTCCAGGCACCCGATGAATTCTGGAATGGGATTGAGTATCAATATCGAACCCTGAAGGAGACTTCCCCATCGCCTCACCTTCTGGCTGGCGCGGAAGCCCAGGTGGAAAACGACATCAAATACGACGGATATATTGCCAAACACAAGCGCCTGCTGCAAAACCGGGAGCACCTGGACCAGTTTGAACTTCCGGCCACCATGGACTACAAGTCGTTTACCACCTTGAGCTTCGAAGCCCGGGAAAAGCTGGATCGCATCCGTCCGGCCACTCTCGGTCAGGCCGGCAGGATCGACGGGGTGCGAGCCGGAGATCTGGCGGTGCTGACGGTCTACCTGAAAAAACTGTCCGCCACGACCACCGATGAACCAGCGGGCAAACGGCGGGACCGCCGCCGATCCAGGCGAAACGGAAACGGTGGATCATGAGCCGAGACAGAAAAGATGTCGAAGGGATCCTGGACGACTTCCGGAAACAGGTTCTGCGCTGGAACGCCCAGATCAACCTCGTGTCGAGACAGGATACCGCCAATCGGTTGGATGGATTGATCCGGCAATGCCGGGCCGGTTGGGATCACGTTTCAGCCGCCGAAGTTTCCGACCTGGCGACCGCAACCCGCCTCTGGTATTTCGATCTCGGTTCGGGGGCCGGGTTGCCGGGAATCGTGTGGCACACCCAGATGGCCGCCGCGGGTCATTCGGTTCGGACAATTCTGGTGGAACCCAGGGATAAAAGGGCCTGGTTTCTGGAGCGTATGACGCACATGGTCGGTTCGGAGGCATTGCGTGTGCTGGTGAACCGCTGGGGGGAAACAGGGACAGATGATCTGGAGAGGCCCATCTCTGAACCGCCGCCGTCCCATGTTCTAATCTCCCTGAAAGCCCTTCATTTGTCGGATGGAGCCGTGTTGGAGGGGCTGGTACCTTTTCTGGAGGCGGCGATAAAGCCCAGGACAGCCGCCGAGAACGATACCATCATCCTGATCGCCCGCTTCTATCCTCCCGATCAAGAATGGAGTGAAGATCTGGCTGGTGCGCTGGATATCCTCCCCAAGGGCCAGGAATGCAGCATTTCACCCTACGTCTTCGGGAGCGAAGGAGGGAGCGTTCTCCAGTTGGGAACCCTCCCGGGGGCCAGTCTGGTGCTGTCGAGGTATAGAATTCAAGCCCGCTGATACCCCGGTTCCCACTGCCGATGTTCCACGTGGAACATTCACATTTCGACACTTCCCCGATTCCGGTCCGATGTTCCACGTGGAACATTTCCCATATGGCCGGCGGGCGTCTTGACTCCGGAATGACAATGCAGGTACATTGGCAACCCCAGCTTGTCACGGAGGAATCAAATGAGAACGGATCTCCACCATGAGTAAAATCGTATCTATTTCCAACCAGAAGGGTGGCGTCGGCAAGACGACCACGGCCGTCAATCTCAGCGCCAGCCTGGCGGTGGCTGAAAAACGCACCTTGCTGATCGATCTGGATCCCCAGGGCAACGCCACGAGTGGAGTGGGTGTAACACCGGACGGGTCAACAAGTTATGAATTCATGCTCGGCCGATCATCACTGGGTGAAAGCATTCACAACACCCATCTTCCCTTCCTGGATGTGTTGCCCACTGACCGCCGGCTATCCGGAGCCGAAGTGGAGCTGGTCGGTCAGGAGAACCGGGAGAGTTTCCTCAAAAAAGTCATCGACCCCCTGCGCAGCCGTTACCAGTTCATCATCATCGACACCCCGCCCAGCCTGGGCATGTTGACCCTGAACGCCCTGACGGCGTCCGATTCCGTACTCATTCCCATCCAGTGCGAATATTACGCCCTGGAGGGCTTGAGCCAGCTTCTCAGCACGGTGCAACTCGTCCAGCGCAGCCTGAATCCGGCCCTGCGCCTCGAGGGCGTGCTGCTGACGATGTTCGACCGCCGCCTGAAGCTGTCCAACCAGGTCGCCGAAGAAGCCATCGATTTTTTCGGCGAGACCGTCTACGAAACCAAGATTCCCCGTAACGTTCGCCTGAGTGAAGCTCCCTCCTTCGGCAAGCCCATCCTTCTGTACGATGTGGATTGCGTGGGGGCCAAGAGCTACCTGGAGCTGGCGAAGGAAGTGATCGCAAAAAATGAAAAGCGCGCAGTCGGCTGATAAAGGCGTTCCCGTGAACAAGAACCGGGTCCTGGGCAAGGGGCTGTCCGCGCTGATCCAGGGAGCGGACCTCAGGGGCATGACGACCGCACCCGACGAAGACAACAGTATCCATCTGGTGCCCCTCGATAACATCGGGTTCAATCCCGACCAGCCACGTAAATCATTTGATAGCAACAAGTTAAAAGAACTGGCGAGCTCGATCCAGCAGGTGGGGATCCTGCAACCGGTCCTGGTTCGGCAGTTGCATGGCGGAGAAACGGCCACACCGGATCCGGACAGCGAGGCCTCCCGGGCCTTGATCACGTATTGCGTGGTCGCGGGCGAACGCCGGGTACGCGCCGCCAGGCTGGCGGGTCTGAAAGAGGTGCCCGCCCTGGTCTGCACCTACGAAGAAACCGAGGCGCTGAAGGTGGCCCTGCTGGAAAACATCCAGCGCGAAGATCTCGGCCCCGTGGAAGAGGCGTCGGCGTACCGGAACCTCCTGGAATCCTACGGTGCGACTCAGGAGGAACTGGCCGAAATGCTCGGCAAAAAGCGCAGCAGCGTCACCAACCTGCTGCGCATCCTGACCCTGGAAAAAGAAATCCTGATCCTGCTGCAGGACGGACGGATCTCCCGAGGTCACGCCAAGGTTCTGCTGGGTCTTCCCGCCGGCCCGGGACGCGTCCAGCTGGCCAGGATGTGCCACAGCCGCGACCTCTCGGTACGGGAATGCGAACGCCGGGTCCAGACCGGGGGAAGCAAACCGCGGAGGAAAAAAGCGCGCAGGAAGGCGGCGGCCGGTCCCGTCGATCCCGCCTTGCGCGCCCTGATGGAAAACGCGGAAAGGGTGTACGGCTCGCCGGTGACCATCGCGCGGGACGCCGACAACGGAAAGGGATCCATAAGCCTGCGCTTCTTTAACGATTCCGATCTGGTACGGGTCCTGAAGATCATGGGCGTGGACACGGACATCTCATGACCGTCACCCTGCCGAAATGGCTGCGGCCCGGCCGGATTCTCAGGTTCCAGATTTTCCGGGGCACCCTGGTGGGTGGTTCGCTCGCCTATATCCTGATCAACCTGTTCGAACTTCACGTCGTCTACCAGGAGACCGGCTCACTGCAGGGCCTGTGGCAGGCCGAATGGAAGAGTGGGCTGGTTCTTACCGAGATGCTGCAGTCGGGATTGTTTCAGCTGTTCCTTTTGATCCTGGGCTGGAGCGCGCTGTTCCGCCTGAAGGTGACCGAGCTGAGCAACCTGCGGCTCAAGCGTTCGGAGACCAAGTACCGCAGCATCATCAACCACGCCGGTGAAGCCATTTTCCTGCTGGACCACTCCGGCCGTATCATGGAGTGGAACAAGGCGGCGGAGGATCTTTTCCATCTGCCCCGGCGCAATGTCCTGAACCGGAAGATCAAGGACCTGGCCCTTGACAAGGACCTGGCCCTGAATCGGGCCATAACTGACATCCGGCGTCTGGGGCGCAGTTTCACCTACGAAGCCCGGCTCGAAACCGAAAACAGGCCGGCGACGCAGATCAGCGTGACCCTTTCGAGCATCTCGCCGGGAGCCGGCCCCCTCGCGGACAAGAGGGGGTCGTTCGTGGTGATCGCCCGGGACATCACTTCGGAGAAACAGCTCGAGAACCGCATGAGCGAAACGGAAAAGCTGGCAGGCATCGGACAGCTGGCCGCCGGGATCGCGCATCAACTCAACACTCCGCTGGGATCCATCCTGCTGTCGGCCCAGATGCTCGAGGACACCATCAAGGATGAAGACGACAGCGAGGACATCCACCGGATCATCCGGCAGACCGAGCAGTGCCGCGGCATCATCAAGGGTCTTCTGAATTTCGCCCGGCCCACGGGCAGCGAACGCGGCAGCATGAATCTTGCCGAGGCGATCACCGAGACGGCCTACCTGATGGAGAAGAACCTGAAACTGGCGGGTGTCGAACTGAACGTCACGGAAGACACCAACTCCTTCGTGTTCGGCAACCGCAACGAACTGGAGCAGGTGTTCTTCAACCTGCTGGCCAATGCCATCGACTCCATGCCGAACGGCGGAAGCATCGATGTCGGGATGATGGACGGCGGACCCGGCGAGGTCCTGGTTGAATTTCGGGATACGGGGGAGGGCATTCCCGCGGAAAATCACGACCGGGTCTTCCTGCCGTTCTTCACCACCAAGGACTACGGCAAAGGCACGGGTCTTGGCCTGTCAATTGTGGCGCGGATCGTGCACGAGCACGGTGGACGCATCGAACTGGACAGCAAACCGGGCAAAGGAACTGAATTTCGCCTGTGGTTTCCCCGAGCCCGCAACGGAAATGGCCACCGGTCCCTGATCGGTGACTGGGGTTGAGCCTCGTCATGGGAATTCCCGCATACACCAGAATCATTTTGGTCCCCGACGACGACCGGGAAACCCTCCAGTACGGGATTTCCCGGGCCATGATCGTGACCCTCGTTGTTCTGGCTGTCCTGATGGTGGGAGTGGTGGTCCTGTTGATGGCGTCCTTCGCCGGCAAGCACACCGAACGGGTCCGGATCCAGGAGCTGGAAACCGAACTTGTCGCCGCCCGGCAGGACATCATGATCGCCGGGGAGCTGAGCCACGAACTCGACCAGATGCGTGCCGTCCAGGAAAAGCTCCTGTTCATGCTGGGCGTGGAAGATGCGTCTCCGGTAGGCGCGGATTCCCTGGCCGCCTGGCTGAACGAAGCTCCTGTATCGGCGGCGGAAGGCATGCAACGGGCGGCCGCCTTGTCGTTGAGCCCCAAGCCCGACCGCTGGCCCGCCAAAGGTTTCGTGACCCGAGAGTTCATTTCCGGTAATATCCCCCGGGGCATCAAACCCCATCTGGGAATCGATATCGCCGGCCCCCGGGACGCGCCTGTCATGGCGGCGGCGCCAGGCGTCGTGGCGCGAACGGGCACGGACGACTTCCTGGGAAACTTTGTTGAAATCCGCCATGGGTTGGGTTACCTAACAGTCTACGGCCACCTGAGCCGGATCGCGGTGGGCCGGGGCGACCGGATCGCAGCGGGCCAGGTCGTGGCCTACATGGGTGAAAGCGGCCAGGCCTCGGGGCCCCATCTGCACTTCGAGATCTGGCATCAGGGCGAGGCCGTGGACCCCCGCACGGTCTTGGCGGGCGATCCGCGTCGGAAC
>DAOWLV010000043.1 GCA_030643455.1 Candidatus Krumholzibacteriia bacterium
GTGGACGTGGACACCATCAAGCAGATCCTGATGGACACCGCGACCGATCTGGGAGCCATCGGAGAAGACAACACCTACGGCCATGGGCTGATCAACGCCTACGACGCCGTGCTCGCGGTACTCGACGGCTACGGCTGGATCGAGGGCACAGTGAGAGACGGTTTTTCCGGCCTTCCGATCCCCAACGCTGTCGTCAACGTGGTCGGGGACCCCCGCACAACGGCGACGAGTGCGGACGGATCCTTCAGCCTGGCATTGCCTGCGGGCGCCTGGACCCTCGAATACGCGGCGTTTGGGTACCTGACGGATTCCCAGCGGGTGCCTGTCAGCGCAGACATGACGGTAGACGGCAGCTTCCTGATGAATTCGGCTCCGACCACTGTTGTCAGCGGGACGGTCCGCGACTTCGAATTCGCGCTGGTGGAAGGTGCGACGATCACGGTTGTGGGTACGCCTCTCACCTCGGTCCTCTCGCAGGCGGACGGGACCTATGCGATCGCCGTGCCGGACGGCGCCACCTATGACATCAAGGCCCGGAAGGACGGCCTGGGTGGGGACACGCACACGATCGACGTTTCCGGTCCGACCACCCTGGATTTTCTGCTTCCCGAGCTCAATTCGGAAGACTTCGAGAGCGGAGATTTCCAGCTCTGGCCGTGGGAAATGAGTGGCACCGCGCCCTGGATCATCGACTCGGCGAACCCGTACGAGGGCACCTACGCCGCGAAATCGGGCGACATCAACGACGATCAGGATTCCATCATGGAGATGACGTTGATCATCACCCAACCCGGCAACGTGACGTTCTGGTACAGCGTATCTTCGGAAGCCAACTACGATTACCTTCGCTTTTTCATCGACAACGTGGAACGCAATTCCTGGTCCGGGACCGTGGGTTGGACGCAGGCGAGTTATCCCGTCTCGGCTGGAACCCACACCTTCAAGTGGTCCTACACGAAGGACTATTCGGTCAGCAACGGTTCCGATGCGGGGTTTGTCGATCTGATCGATTTCCCGGCGATCGGTGCCCCTACCTATCCTGAGATCAGTGTTTCCCCCAGTAGTATGGCAGCGACGGTCCTGCCGGATCAGCAGATGGACCAGACACTCACGCTGGACAATACCGGAGATGGCGCATTGCAGTACAACGTCTCGGTCGAGGAGCCGGCCTCGGCACTGATCACGTGGCTCTCGCTCTCGCCGGTCTCGGGCATTATCGGGCCAGTGAGCTCCGGCTCGGTCACCGTGACGTACGATGCAACGGGCCTGGAAATAGGTGTCTATGCGGCCACCATCCGGGTCAATTCCAACGACCCGGCCCAGCCGGTCGTGGAAGTGCCCGTTACTCTCACGGTGGACGATGTCACCCCGGTGACGGACCTCCAGAAGGCCTTCCGCTTCGACGGGGCGGCGCCCAATCCGTTCAATCCCATGACGACGCTGCACTTCAGCCTTCCTGAGGCCGGCCACGCCGACCTGAAGATCTTCGACGTGCAGGGGCGCCTGATTCGCACGCTGGTTGATGGCCAGCTAAGCGCCGGACCGGGCCAGGTCCGCTGGGACGGCCGGGACCTGAATGGTCGCCGGGTGGCCAGTGGTACCTACTATGCCCGCTTCGTGGCCTCGGGCCAGTCCAGCGTGAAACCGCTGGTCCTGGTGAAGTGACATGCATCGGCAATGATTAACTTGGCACCGGCCCCGGGTTCAGCTCGGGGCCGGTGCTTTAGACAAGAGGTCTGCTCGTGTCTTCTTCCTCCCTTGTTCTCGCTTTTGTTTTGTTCTGCCTGATCGCTCCCGGTTTTGCCCTGGCCGAGCTGGCCCCCATCCAGATCGACGGATATTTCGACGATTGGGCTGGCGTGACCCCGGCCCACGACGACTCCAACGACGACGCCGGCCCGGTGGATTTCGGCCGCATCTGGGTGGCCAACGACCAGGACCATCTCTACATCCGGTTCGAAACCGAGGGCGAAGTCCAGCCGGACGAGCAGCAGAACATGCGGCTCTATCTCGACACGGACATGAACTCGGGCACCGGGACGTACTTCAACGGTATCGGCGCCGAGTTGATGTGGGAATTCGGCTGGCGCGAGGGCACCTTCAAGGACGGGGGAACCTACACCGTCGAGCACGACGACGTCGGCTTGCAGATGGGTCCCACGGTCAGCAACACGGTGTTCGAGGTGGCCCTGCGCCGGGATGCGGTTCCGGCCGGCGGGCAGAGCCTGTTCAACGGGGACGACATCCGGTTCATCCTGCGGGACACGAATTCGGGCGACGTTGCGCCAAACTCCGGCAGCATCGCCTACACCTTTGCGCCCGGAAACATCGCCACGCCCAGCCTGGCGCTGACCCGCGGTGACCCGGCCCACATCCGCGTCGCCACCTGGAATCTGAAGGGCGACGGCCTGTTCGACGGCGGTTCGGCTGAGCTGGCCCAGGGCCGGATGCTCGAAGCCATGGATCCGGACGTGCTGGTGATCAACGAGGTCTGGGACCACAGCGCAAACGATGTGCGCAACAAGATCGAACAACATCTGCCCAGCGGCGCGGGCGAGACCTGGTACGCGGTCATGCGCGATGCGGGCAACGTGACCGTCAGCCGGTATCCCATCCAGCAGAGCTGGGTAGTGAACCCGGGTTATCGCATCACGGCGGTCCTGCTGGATCTGGGCGAGGTTTCGGCCAAGGACCTGTTGCTGGTCGCCAACCACTGGCGCTGCTGCTCGGCCGACGAAGACCGGCAGAAAGAGGCCGACTCCGTGATCGGCTTCTTGCGCGACGCCAAGACCACCGGAGGCGTGATCACCTTGCCCGAGGGCACTCCCCTGGTGCTTTGCGGTGACCTCAACCTCGTCGGCTGGCGGCAACAGCTGGACACGATTCTTACAGGCGACATCCAGGACGAAGGAACCTACGGGCCCGACGCGGCGCCCGACTGGGACGGCGCCGATTTCGCCGATCCCAGGTCCCGCCAGCCCGACGCCCGGGCCAGCTACACCTGGCGCAACGACTTCAGCTCCTACTATCCCGGCATGCTGGATTGGATCCTTTTCACCGACAGCGCCCTGGACATTCACAATCATTTCATCCTGGAAACCCGGACCATGACGCCGGCGACCCTGGCCGCCAACGGGCTTCTGCAATTCGATACCCCCTACGCCAGTGATCACGCGCCCCGGGTGGCGGATTTCACGGTGTTCGATCCCCTGTCGCCGGTGCCGGAGCTTCATAAGGTCGGCGCCGCCCGGCTGCTGCCCAACGTGCCGAACCCCTTCAACCCTTCGACGGAACTGCGGTTCGAGCTGGACCGGCCCGGCATGGTGGAGCTGAACATCTATGATGCCCGCGGATTCCTGGTACGTGGTCTCATCTCGAGGGTCGGTTATGCAGCGGGTCCTCATGGCGTGACCTGGAACGGGACCGACCGCGCCGGCCGCCAGGTCGCTTCGGGTGTCTACCAGGTGCGGCTGGTCACTCGCTTGGGTGACGAGACTGTTGTTCGGACACGGGCGATCACCCTGGTGGAATAGCCGCGAGAGGATCCAACTCAACCATCAAAACATCTGACTTTCGGGGACCCCCCGGGGGGACTTTTCCGCCATGATATTGGTGATAGGTTGCCAGTGTGGGCGGTGATCAATGAAGTTGCTTTGGGGCCCACGAACAGGCCGCCACAAACAACAACGCCCCCGCGCCTGACGGCATCGGGGGCGTTGGTTCGTATGGGACCGGATCAAGGATCCAGGATCATCGTGGGTGGAGAGTTGCCCACCGCGAAGTTGTTCAGATCATTACTGTAAATGCAGTAAGGCAACTCCTTTTTGGAGTTTTGGTTTTCCAGATTTGTCCTTTCCAGGCGAACCCCCCACCACTTCTTATCGGCGGTGGATGAATTTGGGGCCCAGATGGGTTGCTCCGTGGCCTTGAAAACGTAATCACCAAAGAAGCTGGGATAGGGGATGAAGACCGAAAACCCATTGTTGCAGTCCATCAGGATATCCACGATTTCACCCGGTTTTACGGTAATCGGGGACTGGTCGACCTTGAAAACGTTTTCGGCATTTTTTGGCCGATAACCCGTCTCGAATTTTGCCGTGACCGTCATGTTGCCGGTCTTCTTGGGACTTGCCTGACTCATAATATTTCTCCCTCTTAGTGGTTAATGACCCGCCGAAACGAGCCGCCTACTCCCCATATTTCTTGCGCAAGGCGATGTACCGCGGATGGGACCGCAGGTTCTTCAGGACCGGATAGTGGTCCACTTTCTTGAATGACAGTTCCTGGTCCATGGCTTTCTCCAGCCAGTCCAGGGCCCGGTCGCGGTCGCCGAGTTCTTCGTAGGTGGAAGCCATGCTGAACATGATCCCTGGATTCAGTTCGGAATCGTTGGTTTCCAGATCAGCCAGGATCGCCAGGGACTTTTCGTGGAACCCCAGGATGGCGGAAAATGACGCATGATCCGCTTTGTAGCCGGCATTTTCAGGGTCCTGGGCCAATTCGATCTGCAGCAACTCCATGGCTTTTTCATAGGCAGGACGCACCGAGTCCTCGTAACCGGTGGCGAACCTGTAGGCGGCGGCCAGGGTGCGCCAGGTGCCAAAGTCATCGGGCTCCATTTCCAACGCCCTTTGGGACATGGCGATGCTGTCGGCGTACCGCTGGTCGTAGTAGTAGAGGGTGCCCAGGTTCGCGTAGGCCCCTTGGGAAGCCTTGATGGCCAGGGAGCGCTCCATCATGGTTTCGGATTCAGGGTAATCCTCCATTCCGAAGTAGATAACGCCCAGCATGCGATGGCTCAGTTCGTCGTCCGGTGCCAGTTTGGCCATGGTCTCGAAATTCTCCAGGGCCTTTTCCATGTTCTCCCGATAGTAGTTGAACACTCCGGCCTCCCTGTAGACCCGCGGATAAAAGGGACGGGCATCGATGGCCCGGTTGAAAGTGGCTTCGGCACTCTTTTCTTCCCCGATCCGGAAGTGCAGATTGGCCAGATGATTCAGGGTTGCCGCATGCATGGGGTCCCGGGTCAGGGCTCGGTGGTATTCACCAAGGGCGGCATCCGTATCGCCGAGCCGGGCCTTTAGATTGCCCAGGTAGTAGTGGGGCCAGGCGGATGTGGTATCCAGGCGGGCGGCAGTGTTCAGATAGGCCACCGCCTCGGAAACCCTGACGGAATCCGTGGCTCCATGATAAAGCCACACCGCCCGCCCCAGTTGGGCCCAGGCGCAGGAAAAGGAAGAGTCGCTGGCCACGGCCCGTTCCAGGTACTCGATGGCGGCTGCGGCTTGTTCGTCGAGCGGGCTGCCGGAGGCATCGACGAGATGGCCAAGCCCGCGCTGGAAGGCGAGGAACGAAGACGGGACATTGGTGCTGTGCGCGCCGGAGAGTCCCCCCGGAATCGCCCCCAGGTCGGGATCGATGACCCCGGTCAACCAGGACAACAGATCGCTCTGCCAGGTTTTCAGGTTGCCGGCGTCATCCTTGAATTCGCGGGTGGTGCGGGAGTGGTTCCGGGTGTCGTATATGGTCATCTTGAGGGTGATCGTGTTGCCGCTCAGGATTCCTGTGCCGCTGATGATCTGCTGGACTCCCAGGCAGGCCTGCGCCGTGGTTTCATCCTCGATTTTTCGTCTCTTGATTTCCTGGGTGGGCACGACCCAGAACCGGTCGGAATACCGGTCCAGTCCGGACAAACGGTCGTTGATCATGTTGCCCAGGCCTCGGCCGAAGGCCTCGGCGTCGTCCCGGGCCCCGGTGAGCCTGAAGGGGATTACCGCAACGCCCGTCGGTTTCTGGGCGGAGGCAAAAGGAGAGATCGAACGCAGAAAACTGCGGGATTGGGGCAAAACCAGGGCCACCAGCAAAGCCAGGGCAATCACCGGTGGCAACAACTGGCGCCAGAGAGTCCGGCCGGGGGGGGAAAAGACCGAGGACCGCGAGGGTTTGGAACCGTAGGCCGTCTTGGAGCCCCCCATGGCCAGCTTGATGTCGTCGGCCAGCATCTGGGCCGAGGGGTAACGGTCCTTGGAATTACGGGCCAGGCAGTTGTGGATGATGTCGGTGCAGATCTCGCTTTCCCTGCACACGGGTGCCGGCAGTGGAGGCGGGTCGGTGTTCAGCACGGAATAGATCATGGCCACGTCGCTCTCGGCCTCGAAGGGCACCCGGCCCGAAAGCATTTCGTAGAGCACTACTCCCAGCGACCAGATATCCGATCTGGTGCCGACATCCTCGCCGCGTGCCTGTTCGGGCGACATGTAGGCCGCTGTGCCCATCACCGTACCGCTCCGGGTCAGACGGGCCTGGCCCAGGAGCCTGGCCAGCCCGAAATCGAGGATCTTCACGTCGTCCCGGTCGGAGATGATGATGTTGGCCGGTTTGATGTCGCGGTGAACCACGTCATTTTCGTGGGCCACGCTCAGACCCAGAGCGATCTGCCTGGCCAGACTCAACGCCCGTTTGGGAGGCAGGGGACCTTTATCTATGATCTTCTTCAGTGTCTGGCCATCGTACCAGGCCATGGCGATGTACCAGCTGCCGTCCTCGGCCTGGGCAATTTCATGGATGGTGCAGATGTTGGGGTGGTCCAGCGAGGAGGTGGCCCGGGCCTCGCGCATGAAACGCTGGGAGGCCTCATCGTCCCCGGTCAAATCGGCAGGCAGGAACTTCAGGGCGACCGGGCGATGAAGGAGGGTATCTTCGGCCTTGTAGACGGTGCCCATGGCCCCACCACCCAGGCACTCGATGATCTTGTAGTGGGAAACCATTCGTTCCTGCATGAGGCCCCCGGTCCCAAGGTCGCTCGATAAAATCCGGGCATTGGCAACACCCGTCCGCCGGCAGCGGTCGAAATTGGGCACTCCCTTCGCAGAGGTTACCACAAAAACGACACAACCGCAAATGGGGACATGGGTTAGGGGAAAGGGGCGGATCCGCCGAACCCGGCTGCCCGGCGAGGGACCCTATTTGACCTTCATGATCAGGGTACCGGGATAGGTTCGCACCCAGTCCTTCCAGATGGTCCGGTGCGAAAATTCGGCCCACAGCTTTTGGCCCTGGTGGGGACCCGCGACCGGCGGCGGAGAGCGGGATCATCGCGGACAGGAAAAAACGCGGGGGCGTAGATATTCGGGACAAGGTCATTTCCCTTCATCGGGTATGGTTACCGATACGCGATCCCAAAAATCAGCATAGGAAGGTTTTGGGGGTCCGGCCATACCTCGACTTGATCGACCAGGTGTCCCGGTGTCCCGCAATCGCCAACAAATGGGACACTTTTGCGGGACACCTGAGGGGGATTTGGGAAAAAGCAATTCCATGGATATTCAACACTCAAATCGCAAGATGTTTAAAAACAGGATGTTGCAGGGTGTCCCGGATTTTCGGCACCATCTTTGCTTTCATTCCTGATTGACGACACCTCCAAATCCGGCTTTTAGAGCGAGGGGCCGGATTGAAAAGCGACGGGGTCGGAAGGGCGAACCCGATCCCGTCGCTCCCCCCAACCCGGATGGTTCCAAGGGCGAAGGAACCATCCGGGTGGTTTTTTTGCCGGATTCCAGCGGTCGGCAATTCTTGCTTTCATCACGGAAAATGACGAAATTTGGTATACGAAAACCCCAAAAACGGGGTGATTTCACACCTTTTTCCGGGTTCGAGCCAAGGTGGGGGCTGCCGACTCCCTTTCCGCCCGGAACGTCATGAGGAGAACCGGATGAACATCACCGTCACCAGGAATCCCAATCCCCAGTCGCCACCGGACGGGGACTTTGGCTTCGGCCGGATCTTCACGCCGCACATGTTCGTCATGGACTACTCCGATGGTCAGTGGCGTGACCCGCGCATCATTCCCTACGGCAATTTCAGCCTGGATCCCGCCGCCAAGGTCCTGCATTACGGCCAGGAGATCTTCGAGGGGATGAAGGCGTACAAGAATGGCGAAGACGATTCGGTGCACATGTTCCGCCCCGACATGAACGTGGCCAGGTTCAACATCTCCTGTGAGCGCATACACATACCCCAAACAAATAGTGACCTGTTCATGAGTGCGCTGGACCAGCTCATCGACCTGGACCGCGACTGGGTGCCCGAAAGCCCCAACGCCCTGTACATCCGGCCGACGATGATCGCGACCCAGATCGGCCTGGGCGTGAAGGCTTCGACCGATTACATCTTCTACATCATCATCGGACCGGTGGGATCATACTTCGCCGGCGGCATCAATCCCCTGCGGCTGCGTGTCGAGGAGAAGTTCGTGCGCTCCGCCGAGGGCGGCACCGGTTTCGCCAAGACCGGCGGCAACTACGCGGCGTCTCTCTTGCCCATCCAGCAGGCCCAGGAGGCCGGCTACGACAACATCATCTGGCTGGACGCCAAGGAGAGGAAACATGTCGAGGAGATGGGCGCCATGAACATCGCTTTTGTGTATGATGACAAGATCATCACCGCGGCGACCGGCGACACCATTCTCAACGGGGTGACGCGCGATTCGGTGGGCATCCTGCTGAACGACCTGGGGAACAACTGGGTCGAGGAGCCGCCGAACATCGCTCAGATCTGCGAAGACGCCCACACCGGCAAGCTGAAGGAAGTCTTCGCGTGCGGTACCGCCGCGGTGGTCACCCCGGTCGGCGTGATCCGCTACCAGGGCGCCGATCATCAGATCGCCGACGGAAAAGAAGGTGAGTTGACTCACCAACTTCGTGTTACACTGACAGGGATCCACGCGGGGAACAGCGAACATCATCCCGAGTGGATTCACCTCGTGCCCGTTTTAGAAAACGTCTGATCCCTGCTTGATCAGTCCGTTTTCCCAGGAGCCTGTTTCCACGGGGAGGCAGGCTCCTAGTCTTGTCCCGGCAGTCATTTTGAAAAAAATCCTTGGGGAGAAATACCATGTTCAGAAAAATAGTGATCGGCCTACTGGCTGGATTGATCGTCATGACCGGATCCTTGACCATGACCGGATCCTTGGCCCTGGCCGGCCCCGAGGGTACGGTGCGCGGCGAATCCCGTGACCGGGTCGCGATCTTGTCCGTCAAGGATTTCAACCTGCAGAAATACGAAGGCAAGGTGGTGCTGGTCGGGTTCTGGCAGGCCCGGTGTGAAACGTGCGATGCCTACATCTTGTGGCTGACCAGGATGCAGGAGAGTCATGGCGAGCAGGGCCTGGTCATCGTGGCGGTGAACCAGGATCAGGACACGTCGTCGGCCACCGACCTGATGAACAAGATCCACCCCATGACCCAGGTGGTTATCGACCCTACCGGCAAGATGGGGTCCCAGTATGAACTGGAGGGGATTCCCAGCACCTATCTGTACGACAGGAATCTGAACCTTCAGGCCAAGTTCGCGGGCTTCGTTCCGGAGGAGACCAAACCCGAGGAAGACGAAATCGTCAAGTTGCTGAAGAAAAAGTACAAGGACTGACCGTTCGGCCCGGAACCGGCCCCGCTGAAGAAAGGCCCTCATGCAGAACCTGCAGCTCACCCGCCCGCTCGTGGTTTTCGACCTCGAAACCACCGGTATCAACGTGGAAAAGGACCGGATCGTCCAGATCGCCATGATCCGGATCGATCCTGCCGGAGGGCGCACAACCTTCGAAACGCTCGTCAATCCCGAACGACCCATTCCACCCGAGGCCTCGAATGTGCACGGGATATATGACGCCGACGTCCGGGACAAGCCGACCTTCAGCCAGATCCGCCGGGAAGTGGAGGACTTCCTGAACGATGCCGATCTGGCCGGTTTCAACTCCGTCAATTTCGATCTGCCGTTGCTGCAGGCGGAGCTGGGGCGGGCGGGCAGCGAGATGGATTTCCCCGGCGTCCGTCACCTGGACGCCATGAAGATTTTTCACCGCATGGAACGGCGTGATCTGACGGCCGCCTACAAGCTCTATTGCGGCAAGGACCTCACCGGCGCCCACAATGCCCTGGCCGACACCGAAGCCACGCTGGCGATCCTCGATGCCCAGATCGCCCGGTACGACGAGGTCCCCGACGAGGTCGATGCCCTGCACCGTTTCTGCAATCCGGACGAGGGCCTTTACGTGGACCGGAAACGGAAGTTCGTGTGGGACGACCAGGGCGAAGCCGAATTCACCTTCGGCAAGTACCAGGGCCAGTCGTTGAACAAGGTGGTCACCGACCAGCGGGGGCGCAGTTATCTCGAATGGATGCTCACCAGCGATTTCAGTGAAGAGGTCAAGGGCATCCTGCGGGACGCCCTCGACGGGGCCTTCCCCAAAAAAGAGGTTTGAACCACATGGTCGATGACCGGAAGGACCAGCGCAGAGAAGACCGGTTCGGACGCAGGGCGTCGGATTACAAACCCCGGTTCCCCGAGATGCCCGACGGCAAACCGGAATTCGAAACCACACCCTTGTCACGAGCCGAATACATTGCCGCCCTGGCACATTTCTACCGCGCGGAAATGCATCGCTCCCTGGTGTGGCGCACCCGGCTGGACACGACGACGAACTGGGCCATTCTCGCCACCTTGGCCATCCTCACGGCCAGCCTGCAGAACCCCGCCTACGCCAGGGAAGCCCTGCTGATGGGCATGTTCTCCAACGTGGTTTTCCTGGTCATCGAGGCCCGCCGTTTCCGGTTTTTCGATGTCTGGCGGGCCAGGGTCCGCATGATCGAGGAGAACTTCTACGGAGGCATCCTGCGCCGCGATCAGTCCAGCCCCGACTTCCACTGGGGCGACCACGTGGCCGACGATCTCCTTTGCCCGCGTTTTCACCTGACCCGCCTCCAGGCGTTTCGGGCCCGTTTGATGAGAAACTTCCGCTTCATTTTCCTTTTCCTGCTGATCGCCTGGATCGGCCACCGGATCGCCCCTGCTGCCCCGGTCCACGAACTCGGATTGTCCGCCCTGCCGCACTGGGCTCCCGATTTGATCGTGGCGGTGCTTTACCTGGGGCTGATCGGGATTGCCATCTTCACACCCAGGGCCCAGGCGCCCGAAGTGGCCTACTGGCCCGACCCGGATCACCCCGGAGAGGATATTTCCAGCCTGGATGTCTGACGGGTGATTTCGCAGGGATTTGGGGTCTGGGTGGTGGGGCCCCAGGGAAGCTTTGGGGCCTTTGGGGTCTGGCGGCACTTCCTGTCTTGAGCCCATTGAGTTACCATTATCAAATTCTCTGATAAACTTACAACTACTTGAATTTATTTGGTTTTATTACGATTATTTCTGGCTTTTTTCGTTATTTGTTCGTATACTGGTGGCACCTCCCAAAACCCCTAATATTGGAGGACTTCCATGTCTGCTATTTCATATATTCCCGATCAGCCCGCCGCCAAAGTCCACGCCTCGCTCAAGTGTTCACTGACTGCCCTTGATGAAGCCCAGCAGTGCTCCGTGTTGTGGTTCGGGGAGGTCATGCGCCGGAAACTTTTTCGCGGCCTCGGTCACTCTTCCATCAACCAATACGCCATTCAGGAGCTTGGTTTTGGCAAGTCCAAGGCCAATGATTTCATTCGGCTGGCCAAACAGCTGGAGAAGTTGCCCGCGGTTCGGGAGGCCGTGGCATCCGGCGAACTCGGTTACACCAAGGCGCGGGAACTCGTCTCGGTGGCCACACCGGAAACCCAGGACGCCTGGCTCAAGGCCGCCAAGGGGACTCGCAAGGATTTGATCCACGAAGTTAAGAAAGCTAAGCGCGCGGCCAAAGTGGATCCGGGCCAGGGTGAGTTGCTTCCTTCATCGCCGCCGGTGGTGGCACCTCGGGAGCTGCCCGTGCGCTTCCAGATGGACCTGACTCCGGAACAAGAGGGGCGGAGGTCAGCCTTGGTTGAGCGGCTCCATAAATTGGGGGGTGTACCGAATGATCGTGCCGAGTTGATACTGGAAGCGCTGGCAGCTCTGGTGGAAACAAAGGAGTTACAGGGCAAAAAGTTCCCCCGGGGGGACATTTCAAGCCGGCCTCCGGTCCAGATCCATGTCCACGAAAATGCAACCACGGGCCGGATGACCGTCCAAACCGACGCGGGTGAACGCGAGTTGAGCAAAGCCGA
>DAOWLV010000357.1 GCA_030643455.1 Candidatus Krumholzibacteriia bacterium
GAGGTTTCGCAAGTCGGGAAAAAGTATTGAGCCGGACAGTCGACCTGTGGTAGCCTTTCCAAGGCGGGATCAATTCCCGTTCGAGATCCTGATCGCGCCTTAAGCGCGACGGTTCCACGCGGCCTGGGCGGTCCACGGAACCGGGCGAGGTGGGACTCGCCGCGGATGACACGCCTGATGAGGAGGTGATCCAGTGAGTTATGATAGAACCGGCTCAGTGGAGGTGGCGTCCCTGCTTTGAGGGGACCTCTCCAGCGGTTGGCTGAATTCGGGATTCCCAGAAAGCGGGATAACCCAACGCCACCGAAGCTGAGTGCGTTAATTGTTAGGAAGGCGCCGGTCCTCTGGGCCGGCGCTCCTTGTATATGATGTAGGGCCTATTTCACCAGGGTGATGGACCGGGTTTTTTCCTGGTCGCCGCCGAGAAGACGACAGATATGGATTTAGTTAAATCGGCGGCTCAATCCATCTGATACCGGCTCATATCCTGCCCTTGGGGAAGATAGCGGATGCATTGCACGGCCCGGCGCTCGTCCAGGTGGACGGGTTCCGGCTTGTCCAGGGCCCCGAATCCACCGACGATGTTCATCAAATAATCGGCCGCGTGACAGTCCGAATGGTTGAGCATGCCGAGGGTGTGTCCGAGTTCATGAAGGGAAATACCGGCCACTGTCTCCAGGGTAGGCAGCACCGTGTCGATGGACACAGCCATTTTTTCAGGGATGACCCGGCCCAATTCCGCCCCACCACCTGACGGCGCCAAAAGGGTTACCAAACCGTAGAAATTATCCCGGTCCTCGAAACGGAATTCGATATTCGCCGACTCCTCATCGTCGGTACGAACGAAATATTCTTCACCCATGGCGGAGTTCCAGAGCAACAGCGCAATCAGTGCCGCTTCGTGCATCGGCACTCCGGAATCGTTCGTAAGAGTGGGGATGTAGACCGTCAAGGGGTAGTGCTCCCACCGGTGAAGGATGGAGGCGGCGGGATTGTATTCCTGGGTAGTGGTGCGGGTCATGTGACGGAAGTAGGTAAGGAATTCGTTATCCGGACGGGTACATCGGTGGTCCAGGAAATAGTGTGGAATTAGGACAAAATCATGCCCGGTAACCAGGGCCAGGCCGGGACGGGTCCTCAGGGGGTGCTGAATGAACCCGTACCAGGATCCGCCGAGTTGGGTTCCATCGGTCTCCAGTACGACCTGGTCAATGTTCCTGAAGGGACCTATCCGGAAAAATCCCGCGGCGTCGGCCAGTGAAGTTTGGGCAGCCGCCGGAGCCATGATTTGAACTTCGGGAACGGGATCCCCGGTGATATCCCAAACGCGACCTTCGATCCACCATTCCTCCGACAGGGTCAATCGCACCGATTCCTCCAGGCGCGACAGGTTTCCCCTGTCGTCCCGGGCGCGCACCGCGAACCAGATCGTGGCACCCTGCAACAGGCCCTCGGCCGACCCGTATACCTCGCGGAATACCACTTGTCCAGGTTGCCAGGGATACCGGCCCAGGATCCGGGCCTGGTCCCAGTTGTCGGTGGTGATCGGACCCTCGGCACTCACGGCCACCTGGTATTCCTCGATGGGGTAGGTGGCCCAATTCACGATCATCCAGGAAACTTCGGCCTCTCCGGGCAGTGACCCGTGTCCTGCCCGGACGAAAGGAACCTCTCGGGGAATGTGGGTGACGGGGGGGTGGTATCTGGCGGCCACGGGGTCGGTGGATTCGGTGCAACCACTGCCCGGCAGGAGCAGGAACACCAGCCCGATAAAGGCGAAATACCTATGCAAGAATGAAAACCCCATGAGATGATGATATCTAGTTAAAAAAATCGAGTCAAGTCGACTGGAGCATGCAATGAACGACGTGACCGGACCCGAAAATTCCTCTGCCGGTGAAGGCGGATTTCGGATGTCTTATGAAGACAGCTGCGATCGTGTCCCGGTCCTGTTGATCCACGGTTATCCCCTGAGCAACATGTTGTGGGACATCCAATTAAACGATTTGACAGATATCTCCCGCATGATCGCCCCGGATCTGCGCGGGCATGGCATGACCGATCCCACCGAACCGCCCTACAGCATGGGCCTTTTCGCGGAGGATTGTGCCGGTCTGCTGGACCATCTGGGCATCACCGGCCCGGTCGTGGTCGGCGGGCTGTCCATGGGCGGGTACGTGGCGTTCGAATTTTGTCGGCGGTACCCCGAAAGGGTGGCCGGTCTCATCCTGGCGGCGACTCGTTCCGGCGCCGATTCCGCTGAAGTGAAGGAGGCCAGGGACAAGGCCGCCGGAGTGGCCATCGCCGAAGGGACGGCCGCCATCGCCGAAGGAATGCTGCCCAAGCTGCTGGCCCCGGACAACTACGAAGCCCAGCCGGATCTGGTTGATTTTGTCAGGGAGATGATGCAGGAAACCTCCGAAGACGGGGTGGTGGGCGCCTTGACGGCCATGCGGGATCGCCCCGCTTCGACACCTGATCTGCCAGCACTCGACGTACCGGTTCTCATTCTCCACGGAGCGGAAGACCAGCTCATACCTTTGGCCGAAGCAGAGGCCATGGCCGCGGCGTTGCCCAGGGCCAAGCTGGTGGTCGTGCCGGGTGCAGGACACTTGCCCAATTTGGAGCAGCCGGAGATCTTCAATGACGCGGTGCGGGAATTTCTGGAGATCTTCTACGAGGAATAGGCAAAACGCCGCCCGGCTGACCAGGCGGCGCTTCGCTCCAAGGACGGAAAACCTACCCCAGCGCGTACATCCGATCCAGCAGATCGACCACCCTGTTCGAGTAGCCCCACTCGTTGTCGTACCAGCTGAGGGTCTTGAGCATGTTGCCTTCGATCACCGAGGTGTACTCGCTGTCGAAGATGCTCGAGTGCGGATCACCCACGATGTCACTCGAGACCAGGGCCTCGGTGGCGTAACGCAGGGTGGCCCGTAGACGATCCGTGTCGGCGTTGGCGCGCACGGCTTCGCGCACTTCCTCGACCGTCACGTCCTTCGACATGATCGTCACCAGGTCCACCACCGAACCGTTGGGCACGGGCACGCGCATGGCCATGCCGTCGAGCTTGCCCGCCATCCTGGGCAGGACCTTGCCCACCGCCTTGGCGGCGCCGGTCGTGGTGGGGATCGTGTTCTCGGCCGCGGCCCGCGAGCGGCGCCAGTCCGAATGGGGCACATCGGCCAGGCGCTGGTCGTTGGTGTAGGCGTGAACCGTGGTCATCAGGCCGTACTCGATGCCGAACTCCTTGTCCAAAACGTAGACCAGGGGAGCCAGGCAGTTGGTAGTGCACGAGGCGTTCGACACGATCTGATGCTCGGGCTTCAGATCCTCGTCGTTGACCCCAAGGACGATGGTTGCGTCGATCTCGTCCTTCGCCGGCACGGTCAGCAGCACCTTGCGGGCGCCTGCTTCGATGTGCTGGGCGATCTCGGCCCGCTTGCGAAAACGTCCGGTTGCCTCGACCACGAAATCGATGCCCATTTCCTTCCAGGGCAGCTCGGACGGGTTGGGGATTTCGGTCATCTTCACCTTCTGATGGGTGGTGACCATTATGTCACCCTCCATCTGGGCGGGTTCCTCGAAAGGACCCATCACCGTGTCGTGGCGAAGCAGGTAGGCCAGGGCCTCGTTGTCCGAGATGTCGTTGATGGCCACCACATCGATCTCGCCGGCCA
>DAOWLV010000435.1 GCA_030643455.1 Candidatus Krumholzibacteriia bacterium
CTCGAGGAAGGCCTGAGTGAAGCCGGCTCGCTGGCCAGTTTCATCGCTGCGGGCACCGCCTACACCAACAACGGGGTCCAGACGATCCCCTTCTACACCTTCTATTCGATGTTCGGATTCCAGCGCGTCGGCGATCTGATCTGGCAGGCATGCGACAGCCAGGCCCGGGGCTTCTTGATCGGCGCCACCGCCGGGCGCACGACCTTGGCGGGCGAGGGTCTCCAGCATCAGGACGGGCACAGCCACGTGCTGGCCATGGCCCCCACCCGGGTCAAGGCCTACGATCCCGCCTTCGCCTATGAGCTGGCGGTGATCATCCACGACGGCATCACCCGCATGTACTGTCATCAGGAAAACTGGATCTACTACCTGACGGTGATGAACGAGACGTACATCATGCCCCCCATGCCCAAGCGGGCCGATGTGCGCGAAGGCATCCTCAAGGGCATGTACCGCTTCAAGACATCCGGACTGAAGGGCGCCAAGGCCAAGTCCGCGCCGAGGGCACACCTGCTGGGTTCGGGAGCCATCCTGAACGAGGCGATCAAGGCCGGCGAGATCCTGGAGAAGGACTACGGCGTGACCGCGGACATCTGGAGCGTGACCAGCTACAAGGAACTCTATCGTGACGCCGTGGATTGCGAACGCTGGAATCTTTTGAACCCCGCCAAGAAAGCACGGACGCCCTATCTCTCCAGCCTGTTGGCCAAGGAGGAGGGCGTTTTCGTGGCCGCCAGCGACTACATGAAGGTGATGCCCGCCACCGTGGCCCAATGGTTCCCCGGCCCGCTGCACTGCCTGGGTACCGACGGTTTCGGCCGCAGTGATGGGCGCGACCAGCTGCGCGACTTCTTCGAGGTCGACGCCCGCTACATCGTCCTGGCCGCCCTGCGGAGCCTGGCCGACAGGGGTGACATCAAATCCGCGGTGGTTGCCAAGGCCGTGGGTGATCTGGGCATCGACCCCGGCAAACTCAACCCGCACACCGACTGAGGGAGGACGCCCGGCTGGACCGGGCGTCGAAAGGAAGATCATGGCACAGGAGATTCGCGTACCTGAAGTGTCCGAAGGCGTGACCGAAGGAACGGTCATTTCGGTGGCGGTCGCCGTGGGCGACAAGGTCGAAGCCGATCAGACCCTTCTCGAACTGGAGACGGACAAGGCCGTGGTTGCCATTCCCTCCCCCTTCGACGGCACCATCACCGAGATCAAGGTTTCCGAGGGTGACACCGTGGCCGTTGGTGCGGTGATCATGACCGGGGAGCCGGATGGCGGAACGACTGCGGCAGCGGCACCTGCCGAGGAGCCGGTTGCTGAAGCGCCGGTTGCCGAGGAGCCGGCTGCGGCACCTGCGGTTGAAACACCTGCGGAACCGGCTCCGGAACCTGAACCCGTGGCCGCTCCCGCTGAGCCTGCGCCCGCCGAAGCACCGACTCCCCCGGCTTCCACTCCCGAGGTCGATCTGACCACCGTTCGCCAGGGTGATCGGGTTGCCCCGGCTGCGCCTTCTGTTCGACGGCTGGCCCGCGATCTCGGCGTGGACATCTACCAGGTGCAGGGCACCGGACCCGGCGGCCGCCTCAGCGAGGAAGACGTGGGGGTGTTCGTTCGGGAAACCATGCAGCGCATCACCGGTGGCGGTCCAACTCCCATGGTGTCGGCCGAGTTTCCCGGCCTCCACGCCCAGCGGCCCCTCCCCGACTTCAGCAAGTGGGGCGGCGTGACCCAGGAGCCGTTGTCGAAGGTGCGATCGATCACCGCCGACGCCATGAGTTACGCCTGGTCCACCATCCCCATGGTGACCCAGTACGACAAGACGACATCAACGATCTTGAAACCTTCCGCAAGGAGTTCAACCGCAAGGTGGACCCCGACGGGAAGTTGACCATGACGGCCATCCTGATCAAGGTCTGCGCGGCGGCACTGCGGGCCTTCCCCCAGTTCAACAGCAGTCTCGACCTGGCCCGCAAGGAGATGATCCTCAAGGATTACATTCACGTCGGAGTGGCGGTGGACACGCCCGGCGGCCTGCTGGTGCCGGTCATTCGCGACGCCGACCGCAAGGGGATCGAAACCCTGGCCACCGAGCTGAACGAACTCGCGGCCAAGACGCGTGAACGACGCATGAGCCCCGCGGACCTGGAGGGCGGAACGTTCACCATCAGCAACCTCGGCGGCATCGGCGGCACGGCCTTTTCGCCCATCGTCTACGCGCCCCAGGTGGCGATTCTCGGCGTCTCGCGCGCCGGCATGGAGCCGGTGTGGGACGGAGAACAATTCCAGCCCCGCCTGGTGATGCCCCTGTCGCTGACCTACGACCACCGGGTCATCGACGGCGCCGACGGCGCGCGCTTTTTGCGCTGGATCTGCCAGGCCATTGAAAAGCCCATCAACCTAGTGATGAAGGGGTAGCCCCGTGAGCGAAAAGACAGCCATTCCCTCGAGCGCCCAGCTCGTCGTCATCGGCGCGGGCCCCGGCGGTTACGTGGCCGCTTTCAAGGCCGCCGAACTCGGTCTCGAAGTCACCATGATCGATCCCGAAGTCAATCCCGGCGGCGTTTGCCTGCACCGGGGATGCATCCCTTCCAAGGCGCTTTTGCACGTGGCCAAACTGGTCAATGAAGCCGAAGAATCGGCTGACATCGGGGTGACCTTCGCCAAACCGAAAATCGACGTGGACAAGGTTCGCGCGTGGAAGAACGAGGTCATCGGCAAGCTGACCGGCGGTCTGGGCATGAAGGTGCAGCACAAGAAGCTGACCTACGTTCGCGGCATGGCGCAGTTCAAGGACAACAAGACACTGACGGTGACCGCCAGCGACGGCGCGGTGGGCGAGATGACCTTCGAGCAGGCCATTGTTGCCACCGGCTCGCGGCCCATCATGCTTCCGGGTGTGGATCCAGGCAGTGAACGCATCTTCGATTCGACCGGCGCTCTTGA
>DAOWLV010000250.1 GCA_030643455.1 Candidatus Krumholzibacteriia bacterium
TCCTCGGCCAGCAGGAAACGGCCCTGGTCATCCTGGTGCGTGGTTTGCCCGAGAACAACTCGCCCCAGGGAATCGTCCTGACCGAAAACAACGAGGTCCTGACAGTTCCTCTGACCAGCGGCCAGCAAGCCTCCCTGCGCCAGGGTGGCGTGGCCCAGATCTTCCATCGCTTTGTCGAACCACGTGACCACATCTACCGGGTGGGTTTCATGGGTGAGGCCTGGGCCGCGGTGCCGGCCGTCGAAGTGCCGGTATCCGCTGCCCGGGACCGGATCACTTTTGTCGAACTCGACCTCAGCGGTCTGGCCCCCGAAACACCCACCACCGGCCTGATGGCCAGGGTGTGGCAACGGTGAATCGATTCATGGCACGAAGGTGTGGACCGGCTACTTCCCTGCGCGGTCTGATCGTAGGCGGCGTCCTGGCCGTCTGCGTGTTCACCAGTTGCCTCGGCTTGTTTCCCGGTGAAACGGCCGCCGCCGATACCCTTTCGACCGCCGCCTGGGATTCGTTGAGCCTGGCCCGGGCCACCCATCTGTGGCTGCAGGATGATCTGCGCGGCGCGGTCCGACATCTTGAAACCATCGATGTCCGGGAAGGGTCGGCCTTTGCCCGGGCCGACCGCGCGGCCTTCCTGCTGGCGATGGCGCATATGCGGCTGGGCGATCGCGTGGCCTTCCTGAAAATCGCCGACACCGGAAATCCGGCCAGCGAAAGTCCCTACCGCCAGTGGCTCGGTTACGCCAGGTTGCTGGTCACCGGTACTGCGGCCAATGACTCAGGCATCAGGGATTACTGGGACCTGCCCGGCGCCGCGGTCCTGACTGCCGCGCACCTCATGGAATCCGGTAGGCCCGAAGCGGCGGCCGACCTGCTGGACGACCATGAACCCGTGCGTGAATTCGAACTCGTTCATCACTACCTGAATGCCCTGGCTTTATCAGGATCAGGCCAGGATTCCGAGGATGCCTGGCGCCAGTTCGCCTCTCGGCACCCGGCCGACAACCGGGAACAGGAACTCGTGGCTGTCGGCCTTCTGACCCTGGCCGAAAAGGAAGCCAACCGCGGTGACGACCCCACAGCGACCCTGACCCGGGTTCCCGGAACCGGTCCGGCGGCTCTGCAGGCGGTTCAGATGCGGGCTTTGCTGGCGCTGGCGGTTGGCGATACCGCGTCTGCGGAAAAGATCCTGTCGGTGAATACCCCCCAAGAGGTCCACGGCCCCGAAGCCCGCCGCCTCGTTCAGATCGCCGGCCAGATGGCCACCGAAACCGCCGACTGGCCGGCCGCCTTGCAGCATCTCGAGGCCGCCACGGCGAGCTGGGATGAAGAAACTGCCTGGCTCGTCAGCCTGGGCGATTCGGTCCAGGCCGCGCAGACATGGTCGATCTGGACCCGCCGGATGCCTCAAGAGGGTGAAATCCCCCTCCCGGACCTTGAATGGTCCACCGCCCTGGCACAACTGGCCACCGAAGCGGTTGACCTGACCGGCGAACCCGACTTCAGACCTCCCGGGTTCCGGCAAACGGCCGGCGCCGCGGCCGGTCAGACTGCCTCCCATCTCGCTTACGCCCGAACGCATCGTCCCGACCAGGAGCAATGGCTCGGGTGGGACCGCCTTACAGCCCGGAAAAGTCAGGCCGAAGCCGAACTCGGTCATCTGGAACGAACCCTGTCGGATCTCGAGGACGAGCGGGACCTGCGGCACCACTACCTGGCTTCCGGCAGCCTGGAAGCCACCCGCCGAACCGTTCAACTCGAACTGGCACTGCGCGACCTGGATGACCTGTTGGCCCGGTTGGACCTGGCGCTGGCCGATTTGGAGCGCACCCGTTCCGAGGCCCTGCGCCTGTTCGCCCAGCGTGTGGCGGACCTGGCCACCGAGCTGCGCGCGTCCGTGCTCTATATCCTGGCCGTCCGGCAGTTCCACATTGCCGGACCCGGCACCAGTCAGGCGGATACCTGGCCGGCAACCGTTCCCCGTCCCGCCGATCTTCTCATTGCGGAACAGGACCTGATCGGTGAGATCCAGGACTTTTTGACCCTGTTCGCCGAGCTCACCCCCGAGCTGGTGAACCGCTCCTGCGAAGAGATCTGGGCACCACGCCTGGCCGCCGACGGACCGACCCTGCGGCTGGCCCTGGCGACTCAACAGCGACGTGGCGTCTGGTTGACAACCTCCATAGACTCGACGGCCCTGGTGCTGCCCATCGATCGGGAAATCGCCGGCGTGCGCGCATCCCGGGATGACAAGGAAGCCGTGGTGGACTCCCTCACGCGGGCCGAGACCCGGGTCAGGGAAGATATTCTCGGCCAGGTCGCGACCCGGGGACAGGACAGGTTGAATCGCGAACGCGAGGGTATCGACTATCTGCGCGGCAACGCCCTGTACTGGGTTGCCGTCGATGATGCATCCGCACCGGATGAGGAGGCTGCCGTGGTCCGGGCACGCCGTTCCCGCGACCTGGCCCGTCAGGCCCTGCAGGATTACCTGGACCGTTACGGCGAGGGCCGCGCCCGTACCGAAAGCCTCTACCGCCTGGCCGATCTCGAGCTGTTGCGGGCCCGGGACGACTTCCAGATCAGGATGGCCGAGTTCCTGGGCGAAAAACCCGCCGCCAGCGACTTGCAGAACAAGGACCTGGCGCCCTTCGTGGACTATGGGCCGGCCATCGCCCTGTACCGGGAAATCCTGGCCACCGATCCCGATTTCGGCCACATGCCCGCAGTGCTTTTCCAGCTGGGCATGATCCTGGGCGATGCCGGGGATCCGGATTCCGCCGGTCACCTGGAAACACTGGTGGCCCGGTACCCGGAGTCCCCTTTCAACCAGGAAGCCTGGCTCCGGTTGGGAGACCAGTATTTCGAGAGGCGTGATTTCGTGGCCTGTCAGCCATGTTTCGTCGCCACTGCCCGGGGAGACGATCCTTCACTTCAGACCATCGCCCTGTACAAGCTGGGCTGGGCCCGTTTCGAACTGGACCAGTTCGCTTCGGCGGCCGACGCCTTTGGCGAGTTGCTCGATCACTACGAGATCGGCGAAGATGGCCCCGCGGGCGCCGACGGTCTGCGCACCAGCACCGACCTGAAAGACGAAGCAGAGCAGTACCTGGTCCATTCGTTGATCCGGGCAGGCGGGGCCACGGCTTTCACGGAACATTTCCATCGCGTCGGCACGCGAACCCATGAAGCGGAGATCCTGATCGCCATGGGCCACCAGCTGGCCGGAGTCAGCCTGTATGGCGAAGCCATCGCCTGCGACCGTTTGTGGTTCGAACGCTTTGGCGACCGGGACCAGGCCCTGGCCGTGGCGCAGCGCCTGGTGCAGTCGCATCGGCGCTGGAACAAGCCCGCCGAGGCCCGTCGCGTTCATCTGGATCTGGCCGAACATTTCCTGCCGGATCAGCGGTGGTCCATGGCCCGCGACGGCTCCCTGATTCGCACCGAAGCGGACAAGTTCGCCCGCGAAGCATATCAAAACGCTGCGGTCTACCATCACCAGCAGGCGCGGAAAAACGACTCGCCGGACTCCTGGCGTCTGGCCCTGCAGCACTACGACGGTTTCCTGGACCACTGGTCCGACGATGACACTGCCGCGCGCATGCACCATCAGGCCGGCGAGGCCGCCTATCGGCTGGGTCTGCACGCGGTGGCCCTGGACCACTTCGGTGTGGCCGCAACCCACCAGGGCGCCGCTGCCGACACCGCCGGATTTGTCCGGGAAGCCGCCTGGCAGGTCGTGGCCGTCAGCGACACCTGGTACCGGGACTCCCAGTCCGGTGACCCGGCGGTCGCAGGGGCCGACAGTCTGGCCCGCCAACTGCTCGCCGCCTCCGCCGCGTTCCAGGACCGTTACCCCGCGGATGATGAATTGCCCGCACTCATGTGGCGCACCGGCCAGGTCGCCTACGCCCACGGTTGGTACCGCCAGGCGGCCGGTTCGCTGTCCGACCTGGGCCGAGGTTATCCCGGCGACCCGAACGCCCTGCAGGCTTTCCGCATGAGTGGCGACGCCTGGTATCAGCTTCGGGAATATCCCGCGGCCGCGGATGCCTATCAGCAAACCCTGCAGCTGGCGCGGCAGACCAGAGCCGACTCGGTGGCTGCCGAAATGGAACCGATCATCCCCCATTGCCACTTCCGGCACGCGGATCAAATCGCCGCTGCCGATTCTGTCCAGGGTCCCGTGGCCGCGGCTCCTGTGTTCGAGCAGATGGCCACGCGTTGGCCTGCCAGCGAAAACGCCGACCTGGCCCTGTATCGCGCGGGCCTTGGTTTTGCCGCCGGAAATGACCCCACCGCGGCGGTCGCGGTCTGGGAACAGCTGCTGAACGGTTATCCCGAAAGCCCGTACGCCAGGGACAGCGCCCTTCAGATTGCTTCAGCCCACGAAAAGGCCGGCCAGTGGCAAGCCGCATCCGTGGCCCTGGATCGTTTCAGCGCCGACTTCACGTCCGACCCCGATGCGGCCGACGCCCTGCTGAAGGCCAGTGACCTGCGGGCTGCCGCCGGCGACTCGGCCGGGTCCCGGGAGCTGAGGACGGTTTTCCTGCAGCGATTCCCCGGGGAAACCGAGACCGTGATGGACATCCGCGAAGAGCGGGCTGCCCACACGCTGAATACGTTGGCGGCCGACCAGTCGCCGGATACCCAGCCTGGTCTGCAGGCCTACCTCGCCCTGGCCGCGGAACATCCGGAGCTGGCCTCGCCGATGATTCTGGCCCAGGTGGACTACCTGAAAGCCGAACAGGCCCACGCCCGCTACACGGACCTGAATCTTACCCAGCCCTTACCCGAGGCCATCAAGGCCAAGCAGAAGAGCCTGGAAAACCTGCTGGCTATGTACGCGGCCTGCGCCCGGCACGGAGTCGCCGAATACACACGCGCCGCGGCCTTCCAGACCGGACAGGCCATCACCCACTTCGGGGACGCCCTGCTGGCCAGCGAACGACCGGCCGAATTGCAGGGCGACGACCTGTTGGCCTACGAGGAAATCCTGGAGGAACAGAGCTGGCCTTTTTTCGACCGGGGTGAAGCGGCGTGGACCGATCTGCTGAAACAGACCAATGAGGGGCCGGAGGATCCGGGGCAGTGGCTGGAACGGACCAGGCATGAGCTGTGGCCGCGGGTGGCCCAGCGTTTCATGCATCTACCGGAGGCGGAATATCCGCTGGTGGCTGCGATTCCGCCCGCAGACCCGGGGGTGGGCGAAACGGCCCACCGTAACAATTGAAACGGCGGGGGACAGCCATGGGCCCGGCCCTTGCTAGCTATTGGACTCATCGGGGGGAAATCCCACCAATTTACCCCGATTTCCGCCATGGAGGCCCAGATCCGGCCCCAGAGCAAAGGAAACGACAGATGTACAGGGCATTGACATTTGCATCGAATCAGCGA
>DAOWLV010000245.1 GCA_030643455.1 Candidatus Krumholzibacteriia bacterium
ATTCCACAAATTATCGGCTCATTCTCAACACTTGGTCAGGTCGGATAAATCGGGAAAACCCGCCCGTTGCAGGACGGGTAAACTAGCAAAGGGAAAGAACTTTGTCAAGGAAACCGGACCTGCCAAAAGGCTATTATCCGGGCCCCGCGGGGATTCAGTGCCCCTCTCACCTCGCGAGGACGGGACCCAGACTTTCGGTGAAAGCAGGGCGCAACACACCGTGCTCGGTGATGAAGGCCGTGATGAGCTCGGCCGGCGTTACATCGAAGGCCGGATTCCAGGCGGCGGCCGCCTCGGGGGTGACCCGGATCTCTCCCCAGCGGTGCACTTCGGCCGGATCGCGCTCCTCGATGACGATTTCCCCGCCCGTGGCGGTGTCCGGATCGAAAGTCGAGGCTGGAGCGGCGATATAAAAAGGCACATCATGACGAGCTGCCAGCACGGCCAAGGGATAGGTGCCGATCTTGTTGGCCGCATCCCCGTTGGCGGCAATGCGATCCGCCCCTGTGATGACAGCATCTATCCGGCCCTGCCGCAGAACGGTCGCGGCGGCGGAATCGCAGATCACCGTTACGTCGATGCCCTGATCAGCCAGTTCCCAGGCCGTCAACCGCGCCCCCTGCAGCAGAGGTCGGGTTTCGTCGGCGAAGACCCTGATGTTCTTGCCGGCCTCCCTGGCGCTGTAGATCACACCCACTGCCGTGCCGTAACCGCCGGTGGCCAGACCTCCGGCGTTGCAGTGCGTCAAGACCGTGGCGGAATCCGGCAGCAACTGGGCCCCCGCTCGTCCGAGGGCCCGGCACATGGCCACATCCTCATCCAGGATCCTGCGGGCTTCGGTCAGCAGGGCCGATCCGATCTGGTCGGCGCTGTTTCCGTCGGCCACCAGGCTCCGTGCCAGGGATCCCACTCGATCGAGAGCCCAAAAAAGGTTTACGGCCGTAGGACGGGTGGCAGCCAGGAGCCGGCGATCGTTTTCCAGACATTCCAGCATCTGGGTGGTGTCGCCCCCACTGACGGTTGCCAGGCGCCAGGACATGGCCAAACCGTGGGCAGCGGCCACACCGATGGCCGGCGCTCCGCGGACAGCCAGTTCGACGATGGCCCGACACAGGGCAGGGATATCACTGCACCTGCGCCAGTCCAACCGATCCGGCAGGACCGTCTGGTCAATCAGGACGATTTCACCTTCGTCCCAGGCCACGACCGGAAAAGGGAATGGCAGCGAACTCATGCCAGCACTTCCTTCAGCAACTCCCCCAGCCTGGCCAGGGGCAAACCCATCACATTGAAATAGCAACCCTCGACGCCTCGTACCATCATCGCCCCGTAACCCTGGATGCCGTAGGCACCGGCCTTGTCCATGGGTTCCCCGGTGGCCACGTATCGTTCGAGCGACGCGAGTGTCAGGGGAAGAAACTCCACCCCCGTCTGCTCGTGGGCGAACGCACCGGCCTTGCCTGCCGCTCCTCCGACCAGGGCAATCGCCGAGATGACCGTGTGCCGCCGGCCGGCCAGGCGGCTCAACAGCCGAATCGCATCTTCGGGGTCGCAGGGTTTTTCCAGGATGTCCCCTTCGATGACAACCACGGTGTCGGCGCCCAGCACCAGCCGTCCGGGTTTGTCGCCGGACACATCCCGGGCCTTGGCCTCGGCCAGGGCCACGGTGTAGGCGACCGGATCCCCGTGAAGATCGACCAACGAGGCCGCCAGCTCCGACTCGACGTCCCCGGCCGGACAGATCTCGAAGGGAAGACCGGCCACGGTGAGCAGTTCGGCTCGGCGCGGGGAACGTGAGGCCAGGACCAGCACCAGATCGTCGGGCCAGTCCAGGAAGGGCGACAGGTGTTTCGGGTCAGGCATCGGTCCCCGCTTTCGGCGCGGCTTCCCGATCGATGATGAGTGTGACCGGCCCCTCGTTGACCAGGGAGACCTCCATCATCGCCCCGAATTCTCCCTCGGCCACGGTGGACCATTCCTGCCGCACCAGGCGGCCGAATTCCTCGTAGAGTTCCCGCGCCACTTCCGGAGGGGCCGAGCCGATGAAACTCGGTCGCATGCCTTTGAGGCAATTCCCGTACAGGGTGAACTGGGAGACCAGCAGAATGCCACCGCCCACCTCCTGCAGCGACAGATTCATTTTACCCGAGGGATCGTTGAAGATGCGCAGGCGGGGCAGTTTGCGGGCCATCCATGTCAATTCGGCGGACGTATCGGTTGGCCCGAATGCCGCCAGGACAACCAGTCCCTTGGCAATACTGCCGACAGATTCTCCCGCGATCCGGACTGAGGCGGGCCCACTTCTCTGAACGACACAGCGCAAGGAATCTCCTGTCGGTCAGCCCGGGCCCCTGCCCAGCTGGAAACGTTCGATGGTCTGGACCCCGCGGATCTTGCCCAGGATCTTGAGGAGCTTCTCCAGGTTGTTCAGATTGCGCACTTCGACGACCAGGGTGACCTTGGCCAGGTCGTCTTCGGCGCTGAACTCCCCGCTGGCGATGTTGGTGTTGGTATTGCTGATGGTATTACTGATATCCATCAACAGGTTTTTCCGGTCCTGGGCCAGAATGATGAGCTTGACCATGAAGGTCTGACCGGGCGCCGAATCCCAGGATACATCGATCAACCGTTCGGGCCCCAGATTGGGATCGTTGAGGTTGGAACAGCCCGCCCGGTGGACCGACACCCCCCTCCCCCGCGTGATGATACCCACGATGCCGTCGCCGGGAATCGGCTGGCAACAGCGGGCGAAAGAGACCATCAGGTTATCCTCCCCCGCAACCCGCACACCCGAGGTCGAACGGCGCAGAATGGTCTCATAGATCTCTTTGCCCTTGGACAGGATCTTTTCGGCCGGCGATTCCGGTTCGGGCGTTACCCGGGCCACCACCTTCATGTGGGTGACGTCACCCCGGCCCACGGCGGCCAGCAACTTGTCGAGTTCGGAATAGCCCATCTGCTGGGCCACGTCCAGCAGGTCGTCCACCTTGATCTTGAGGTGGGCCCGCTTCAGTTCCTTCTCGAGGATTTGCCCCCCCCAGCTTGACGCTTTCCTGGAACTGGGTGGACTTGATCCAGCGCCGGATATGATGCTTGGCCCGGCTTGTCTTGACGACCTCCAGCCAGCTGGCGCTGGGGTTGGGCGTCTTGCTGGTGAGGATCTCCACCGTGTCGCCATTCTGCAGTTCACTCCGCAGGGTGACGATCCGGCCGTTGACCTTGGCCCCGATACAGCGGAAGCCGACCTCGCTGTGGATCCGAAAGGCGAAGTCCAAGGGCGTGGCGCCGCGGGGCAGCTGGAAGACATCCCCCCCGGGGCTGAACACGAACACCTCGTCCCGAAAGAAGTCGACCTTGAGGGTCTCCATGAATTCCTGGGCGTCATCAACGTCCTCTTCCCAGACCATGATCTGGCGCAGCCACTTGACCATCTCGGCCAGGTCCGCCTGGTCGGCCCCGCCGCCTTCCTTGTAACGCCAGTGGGCGGCGATGCCCAATTCGGACCGGTCGTGCATATCCCCGGTGCGAATCTGCACCTCGATATTTTTTCCGCCGGGCACCCGGACCGTCGAATGGATGCTCTGGTACATGTTGGCCTTGGGGGTCGCGATGTAGTCCTTGATGCGGTCGGTCAGGGGCGGGAACAGGCTGTGAAGGACCCCGAGGGCGTGATAGCAATCGGTCTTGGTGTCGACGATGATGCGCAGGGCCAGCAGGTCGTAGACACGGTCCAGACCTATTTCCTGGTCTTTCATCTTGCGATAGATGGAGAAGAAATGTTTGGGGCGACCGGAAATCTCGTGCTGGACGCCCGCAGTGGTCAGGGCTTCGTGCAGAGGGGTGACGATCTTTTCAATCAGCCGTTCCCTTTCGGTCCGGGTCTGGTTAATGCCCGCTTCGATCTCGAAGTAGCGCTCCGGCTGAAGGATCTTGAAGGCCAGGTCCTCCAGTTCCCACTTGATCTTGGCGATGCCGAACCGGTTTGCCAGGGGCGCGTAGACATCCATGGTCTCCTGGGCGATATCCTGCTGCCGATCATCCTTGAGAAAACTGAGGGTCCGCATGTTGTGCAGCCGATCGGCCAGCTTGATCAATACCGTGCGGGGATCCTGGGCGATGGCCAGAACCAGCTTGCGGTAGGTTTCCGCCTTGCGGGCCTCCTTGTTCACCGCCCGAATACCGCCGATCTTCGTCACCCCGTCCACCATGTGGGCGACATCCTTGCCGAAGCGCTGGCGAATGTCCTCCATCTCGTAATCGGTATCTTCGACCACGTCGTGCACCAGGGCCGCTATCAAGGTGTCCACGTCGAGCCGAAGGTCGGCCAGGATGCTGGCCACGGTCATGGCATGGGTGAAAAAAGGCTCGCCGCTCTTGCGTTTTTGGCCCTCGTGGGCAGATTTGGCGAACCGGTAACCGAACCAGAGCTTGTCCTCGTCGGCCTGGGGATTGTAGATGCGGACCTTCTCCCACAAGGTCTCCATCATGGCTTTGAGGTCGACATCCACTGTCTGACCGCCGGGAGTCATTGTTTCACCGCGGGCCGGATATCGACCAGGAGTTGTTGCACCGGATCGTAGACACCGTTGCGAGGCCGGAAGGTGCTGCGACCTATCTGGAAAAGGATATCCCACTGGCGATCCAGCAGGTCACGTGGCTGGAGGCTATCGGCCGCCAGCATGCGGCGCCAGGCGTCACCGCTGCCGAAGGAAACGAACTCGCGGCTCAGGGCCGGGGTGTCATTGCCGTTGGCGCGGGCAGGGCCGCGAAAAGCGAACCGCAGGTGAGCCCCGCCGCTCAGATACGTGGGAGGTTTCTGGAGGCGCAGGCCCTCGCAGCGGAAGACAGGTTTGCGATTGCCCGAACCGAAGGGTTCCAGATGCTCGAATTCACTCACCAGCCGGGCGACCTCCCTGGAGCCCATGCTGTCCAGGCTCAGGTCCAGATCGTACCCCTCGGGCACCGGACCGCAGTCGGGTTCGGTCAAGAGTTCCTTGAGAAAGGCCGCGCGAAAGGCGTCGATGTCCCGGGACCGCAAGGTCATTCCGGCCGCCTGGGAATGGCCCCCGTGACGGGCCAGAAAGGCGGAACACCGGTCCAGGACCAGTTTCACATCCACGTTGGGCACACTGCGGGCCGAACCGCGGGCCTCGCCACCCTCCTCGGCAATCAGGATCACCGGCAACTGGTACTGCTCCACCAGCCGGGCGGCACCGATCCCGATGATGCCCTTGTGCCAGGAGGAGGAAGCCAGCACCAGGCCGGGATCACCTCGCTGGACGTACGGCAAGGCCATATCGATGGCCTCGCCCTTCAACAGGAGATCCTGCTCCTTGCGCCGGGTATTGGTCCGGTCAGCTTCCTCGGCCAGGGCACGCGCGGTGTCCGGATCCCGGGTCAGCAAAGGCTCCAGGGCCGACATGATTCGTCCGATGCGACCACAGGCATTGATGCGGGGAGCCAGCTGGTAGGCGAAGTCTCCGGTGGTCACGGGAAACCCCCGGTCCAGTCCGCTGACCACC
>DAOWLV010000205.1 GCA_030643455.1 Candidatus Krumholzibacteriia bacterium
CCAAAGGATCAGGCCGTACCCGAGGACCAGTTGGATCCCAAGGAATCCGATGACGACCGGATGGGTCTGCTGGACCACCTCGGCGAACTGCGTGGTGTCCTGATCCAATCATCCGGTGCAGCACTGGCCGCCACCATCCTGTGCTGGTTCTGGTCGGCCGACCTGTTGGACATTCTCATTCTACCCATCCGTGACCAGGGGATCTATTTCACGGCTCCCAATGAAGCCTTCCTGACCCGGTTGAAGCTGTCGGCGGTCGTGGGCCTGTTCGTGGTGGCGCCGTTCATTTTCTTCAAGATCTACGGCTTCATCCTGCCGGGCCTCTATAAACGTGAACGAAAGGTGGTGACGCCCCTGCTCCTGGCCACGACGGCCCTGTTCTATACGGGTGTCGCCTTTGCTTTCCTGGTGGTGATTCCCCAGGTCATCACTTTCCTCCTCAGTTTCGGGACCGAGGTGATGGAGCCCCTCATCGGGGTGGGACCGTACTTCAATTTCGTCGCCCGTCTGTGTCTTGCGTTCGGGCTGGTGTTCGAACTGCCGCTTCTGGTCCTTTTCCTCAGCCTGCTCGGGATCGTCAATCCCCGGATGCTTCTACGGACCTGGCGGTATGCTATAATCATCATCGTGGCCTTGTCGGCGGTGCTGACCCCACCGGATGTCATCAGTCAGGTGATGATGGCAGGCCCGGTTCTCGTCCTGTATCTGGGTTCGGTGCTGGTCTCCATCGCGGTGACCAGTCGTCGCAACAAAAAAGAGAATCAGGATCTTGATTGACCCTGGCCCGTCTTTTGGGAATATTTGCAGTCCGCGCCACGGACAAGGGTGCCGTATGAACGCACTTCGGAGAGTTGGTATCTATGGGACTCGTTGATAGGGAACGCATCAAGCTGATCACCCTGCAAAGAAAAATCGGTCCTGCCCTGGAGCAGGTGGACCTGGAGTTTCGGCGTATCACCCAGGGAGACAGTCCGCTGACCCGGGAGATCTGCAACCATATCAGGCAGGGCAAGAGCAAGAGGTTCCGTCCGACCCTGCTGCTTCTGGCGGCCCAGGACGGGGATGGATTTGCACCCGACGCCATCACCGCCGCTGCCAGCGTCGAACTGGTCCACACCGCCACACTGGTCCACGATGATTTCATTGACGAAGCCTTCACACGTCGGGGGCTGCCCGCAGTCAACGTGAAATACGGGGCCAGTGCGGCCCTGATCATGGGGGATTACCTCTACAGCAAGGCCCTGCATAATCTCTGCCAGGCCGAATTGCACCACGCGGTGGAACTGCTGGCCCACACGACGGTCCTGATGAGCGAAGCGGAAATGCTCCAGCTCGAATATCGTTACGACATGGGCATCAGTGAAGAACTGTACATGCAGATCATTTACCAGAAGACCGCGTCGTTGATCGAGAACAGCTGCCGCATCGGGGCCTCTTTCAACAAGCGTTTGGCCTCCGCGGAAGAGGCGTTCGCTACTTTCGGAAGCCAGACGGGCCTGGTGTTCCAGATCACCGATGATATCTTCGATTACCTGGGAGACGAGAGGCGCCTCGGCAAACCCACGGGACAGGACTGGGAAGAGGGCCGCATCACCCTGCCCTTGATCGCCGCGTGGCGCAATGCTCCGGAGGAAACCCGCCGGCGGATCGGCGAACTGGCCCGCCAGACCGACAGTTCGGTGCGAGCGGAGAGCTGGCCGGAGGTCAAGGCCTTCGTCACCGATTTCGGAGGTGTCGACTATGCCTTCGCCAAGGCTCGCGAGTTCGGCGAAGAGGCCAAGGTAGCCCTGGGGCCTGTGGCTTCGGGACCCCAGAAGGACCTGCTGGCCGTCTCGGTGGAATACGTCATCAATCGTTTGAATTGAACCCGGCCACAGGATGGATGGTATGAATCAGGATACGAACCGCGAAAATTCGACAAAGGCCGGCGAAACCGGCGGCCAATCCTACAAGCTGCCTGATGATTCGCAGGGTTTTGTCCTGGCAGAGCGGGCAGGTTGGCATCTTCTGGAGAAGATGGGTGAGGATCTTGTCCTGCTGGATCTGCGCGGCCGTTCGGATGTTTGCGACTTTTTCATCATTGCCTCGGGACAATCAAAAACCCAGGTCAATGCCCTGGCCAAACACCTCCACAGGGCACTGCTCAGCGCCGGGCACCACCCCAAGGGGCTCGAGGGCATGGACCAGGGCCGCTGGGCCCTGCTGGATTTTTTCGATGTGGTGGTGCACATTTTCCATACCGAAGCGCGGGATTATTTCCAGCTGGAGAAGTTATGGGGAGATGCCCCCCGCCTGGATCTCGATTCCCTCTGGTACACTTCACCTGACACTGCCGGACGCCACCCCGATTTGAATTTCACCACCACCTTTGGCGCAGGCAGCGCCGACTGAGAAACGGAATGGTATGCTCGAGGATCTTCTGGTAAAGGGCCTGCTGGCCGCTCTGGAGAAGTTCGGCGTCTTCGAGGAGGACGTGAATATCGTCCTGGAAAAACCCCGGGATCGCAGCCACGGTGATCTGAGCTCCAACCTGGCCATGGTGCTGGGGAAACGTCTGGGCAGGAAACCGCGGGAACTGGCGGGTGAAATCGCTGCCGGTGTCGATTTTCCCAAGTCCATTGTCGAGTCGGTGGAGATTGCGGGACCGGGCTTCATCAATTTTCGTCTGGCCCATTCCTACCAGGTGGAGTTGTTGCTCGACATGCTGGACCCGGCCGGGGCCCTGGAAGACATCAAGACCGGCGGCAACAAGAGGATCAACGTAGAATTCATCAGCGCCAACCCGACCGGTCCGTTGAACGTTGTATCGGCCCGCGCCGGCGCCTTCGGCATGACCCTGGTCCGCCTCCTGGACGCCATCGGGTACGACGCCCACGCCGAGTACTACGTCAACGACGCCGGACGGCAGGTGAAGATGCTGGGACTCAGCCTGCGTGCCCATTATCTGCAACTGGCGGGCGAAACCGTGGATTTCCCCGAGGACGGTTACCATGGCCGATACCTCGAGATCATGGCCCAGGAACTCATGGAGCAGGACACCGCAGCCATCGTCAAGGCAGCTTCGGCCTTCAATGACGAGAGTTTCCAGCGGGTCCAGGCGCCACCAGGCAACGCCGAGGATTGGCGCAAATTGCCCGAGGATGAATCGGTGCGCCATTTCGCCAAGTTCGCCCTCATGAAAATCCTCAGCTGGCAGCGGGATACGTGCCGGCGGTTCGGCCTGCGTTTCGAGACCTGGTACTTCGAATCGGAGCTCCACGAGAGCAAGCGGATCGAGCGGGCCCTGGACCGGCTGGAAAAAGTGGGCGCCCTCTACACGGAGGAGGGCGCGACCTGGTTTCGGGCCACGGATTTCGGTGACGAGAAGGACCGTGTGGTGGTTCGCGCCGAGGGATTGTCGACCTACTTCCTGGCCGATATCGCCTACCACTACCACAAGTTCCAGCGGGGCTTCGAACGAGCCATCGATTTCTGGGGGCCAGACCACCACGGCTATATCCAGCGCATGCAGGGGGCGATGGAGGCCCTGGGGGTCCCGCGGGACTGGCTCGAGGTGCAGATCCTCCAGCAGGTGACATTCCTGGAGGGCGGCCGTCCGATCAAGATGTCCAAGCGGGCGGGCCAGTTCGTGACCATGGATGCCCTCATCGACGAGGTGGGGGCCGATGTGGCGAAGTACATTTTTCTGAGCCGCAAACCGAACAGCCATCTGGATTTCGATCTGGACCTGGCCAAGGAACAGTCCAACGAGAACCCGGTGTTCTACGTCCAGATGGCCCACGCGCGCATCTGTTCGGTGCTTCGCAACGCAGCTGTGGAGGGGATCGATCCCGGGGATGTCACCGCCGACTCCCTCGGGAACCTGACGGAGGAGGCGGAATGGAATCTGGTGCGGGAGCTGATCCGGTTGCCCCAGGTGATCGTCTCGGCGGCGAACGCGCGTGAGCCCCACCGCCTGACCGGTTACATTCACGAGGTGGCCGGCCTGTACCACCAGTTCTACCACCAGTGCCACATACTGGGCGAAGAGAAGGACACCACCCTGGCTCGACTCCATTTGTGTCTGGTGACACGACATGTCCTGCGGGTGGTGCTTGCCCTCATCGGGGTGGAAGCACCGGAAAAAATGGGAGAGAAGGTCTGAAATGTCGATTGTCGTTGTCGGGTCCGTAGCTTATGACACCGTGGAGACCCCACGTGAAAAGAGGGAGCGCCAGCTCGGCGGCAGCGCCAGTTTTTTCTCCATTGCTGCCCTGGGCCGGGGCGCCGTCCGCTGCGTGGGAGTGGTCGGTGAGGATTTTCTGCAGGAGGATCTCGATCTCCTGGCACGGCGCGGTGCCGACATTTCCGGCATCAAACGTGTCGCCGGGAAAAGTTTCCACTGGTCGGGCCGCTATCACGACGACATGATCGAACGGGATACCCTGGCGACTGAACTGGGTGTGTTCGCCGATTTCCAACCCGAAATTCCCCCTGAGTGGAAGGCCTCGGAATACCTGTTCCTGGCCAACATCCATCCCGCCCTGCAGGCTCACGTCCTGGATGAGATGACCGAGCCCCGGTTGGTCGCCCTGGACACCATGAATCTGTGGATCGAAACCACCCCGGACGAACTGCGGTCCATCCTGGCACGGGTGGATGTCCTGCTGGTCAACGACAGCGAAGCCCGCCTGCTGACCGGCAAACGAAGTCTCGCCCATGCTGCAGCTGCCATCCGGGACATGGGGCCGACGCGGGTCATCGTCAAGAAGGGTGAACACGGAGCCCTGTTCTTCGGGACCGATTCGGTGCTGGCGGTGCCGGCCATCATCCTGGACGACGTGGTCGACCCCACCGGGGCCGGGGACTGTTTTGCGGGCGGATTCATGGGCAGCCTGGCCGAAGCCGGAGCCGACCGGACCAGCGCCGATGCGGTTTTTCGGCAGGCCATGCTCGACGGCACCGTGACGGCCAGTTTCTGTCCCGAAGGTTTCAACGTGGAAGGACTGCTCAAGATCGACGATGTTGCCTACGCGGGGCGGATGGCCACCCTGAAGGGCATGATGGTTCCCTGACGTGTGATGGGGCGGGGTTCGCCGGCCGAAGCATGATCTATTTATGACCATTCAGCCAGAATCCATGAGTAGTCGTCAGAATTGAAGTAAAAGTTGTCTGATTAATTAGGGTGTGGTAATATACCGGTATGCATCGTCCCCTACCGAGAAATCAGGGGGAGATCCACTTTTCCAGGGGAGCAGATATTGGAGTTGGAACCCAACGAGCGGGATGCATGGGTTTCCGACGCCCAGCGTTGGATTTGCCAGATCAAAGGCGTCCTGCAGTGCAAAATCGACATCGATCCTGCGGGTGAAGTCACCGGGGTGCATGTTGTGGCGGGAATGGAACGCGAGCCCCGTCACATCGTCCGGGATGTGGAAAGCCTTCTGAAGGCCCGCCTGCAGATCAATATCTACTACAAGAAGATCGGGGTGGTCCAGGTCCTGGAAAACTCCGATTTTGTTGCGCCGGATCAACCTGCCGGCCAGCAGTCTTCTTCTGACCAGGCTCCTGTTGCCCTGGCTGCCACCTCCGACGCCGGGATTCCGGGTCCCTCCGGGGTCACCTTTCATCCTCCTGGTCCCATGGACGGCGAGGAAATCCTCGACGATCCGGCCTGGAAAGATGAACCGGGTCCTGTGGTGGGAACCCTGCCACGGCCGGGAAAGAGCCCCGCACCCGAAACTGAAACCGTTCCCGATCCTGTACCCGCCATCCTGGTTGCCGAAGGTTTGACGCCCCGGATCACGTGCGGCGGAGTGGGCGTGATGGCCAGCGACATGGTGGTCCGCGCGGAAGTCCAGCTCCGCTCCGGAGAGATTGAAGCCCGGGGAACGCGCGAAGGACCCAACCACGCCGACGGCGATGTGCATCTCGTGGCCCGGGCCACCCTGGACGCCGTCACCGAATTGCTGACTGAACCGGTGTTGCTCCATCTCAACGAGATCCGCATCTCCCACCTGGGTGGACAGACGGTTGTCATGACCGCGGTGGATCTTGTCGAAGGCCGGATCAGCGACACCCTGTTCGGAACCTGTTCCACCCGCCACAACCGCCAGCAGGCCGTGGTCCATTCGGTACTGGACGCCCTGAACCGCCGGTTGTCCCTGTACTCCCTCAAGTCCGCCAGCGCGAAAAGCTGAGGATTTCCACCGCCGGTGATGTCCGGCTTTCCTTGAACCTGAAGCTCCCTGCTCTTATCATCTGGCCCAGACGTGAATGACTTCCATCTCGTTTCGCGATACCCATCCCTGTTCCCGGACCGACCGGTCCGCCCTCGGGAGGAAATGAATGAAATACGCCGAC
>DAOWLV010000032.1 GCA_030643455.1 Candidatus Krumholzibacteriia bacterium
ATGCGGTGATCGATCTGCACAAGAGTGGCGACCTGCGGCCCCTGGTCTACAAGAGTACCAATGCGGGCAAATCCTGGAAATCCATCAGCGGCGACCTGCCCGAGCGTCACATCGTGTGGCGGCTGGTGCAGGACACGGTCAAACCCGAGCTGCTTTTTCTGGGCACCGAATTCGGCGTCTTCGTCACCCTCGACGGTGGCAAACGCTGGGTGAAACTCGAGGGCGGCGTGCCCAATATTCCGTTCCGCGATCTCGTGATCCAGGAGCGGGAGAACGACCTCGTGGGTGCGTCGTTCGGACGTGGTTTCTACGTGCTGGACGACTACACACCCCTGCGACAGATCAGCGAAGACGCGCTGACGGAACCGGCGCTGCTGTTCGCGCCGCGTCGGGCGTTGTCGTACACCCCGCGGCCGGTGCTTGGCTGGAGTCCCAAGGGCGCTCAGGGTGCGGCCTATTTCACGACGCCCAATCCGCCCTTCGGCGCGGTGTTCACCTACTTCCTGCGGGATTCGGTGCAATCGTCACTGAGTGCTCGCCAGGACAGTGAAAAGGAGTTGGCGGCCGAAGGCGAAGACACGCCCTATCCCGGCTGGGACGAACTTCGTCGTGAAGAACTGGAAGACGCGCCGGGGATAATCCTGACCGTACGGGATGGCGGCGGCCAGGTAGTGCGGCAATTGGCGGCGCCGGGGTCCGTGGGTCTGCACCGTCTGGCCTGGGATCTGCGCCATGCCGACCTTCGCCCCGAGACCGGTGTCAAACCGGTGGAAAATTCCGGTGGCGTGCCGGTTGCACCGGGAACCTACAGCGTGGAACTGTCACAGCGGCAGGACGGTGCGCTGACATCCCTGGCCGGTCCGGTCACCTTCGAGGTGGCCCGTTTGGGTGAACGTTCCCTGCCGGGACTCGAACCCGCGGCTCTGGAAACCATTCAGCTGGAATTGGCCCAGTTCTCCAGGGAGGTGGGAGATCTGAACGCCATCCTGAAGGAAAGCCGCAAGCGAGTGGACAAGATCAAGGCCGCCCTGAAACGGTCGGTCCATGATGATCCCGGGCTCTATGCGACCACCGTGGATCTGGAAAAACGTTTGGAACAACTGGCCGAAACCATGCAAGGAAACAGGCGACGCTCCCGGTACAACGACGCCGAACCGGTTTCCGTGGCACGTCGCATGGGTACCGTGATGGGCGGCAACTTCGGTTCGACCTATGGTCCGACAACCATGCATCTGGAGCAGTACGAACTGGCCAAGGAGCAGTTCAATGGCGTCCGAGCGGAAATGTCGGTCATCCTGGATGACGAGTTGCCGGCGCTGGAGAGCGCCCTGGATGCCGCGGGTGTGCCCTGGACGCAGGGGCGAAAGATGCGTTGATTGCCAGGCTGTTGGCGGCGGTCATCCAAAACAGGGGTTCAGATCATCCGGATCAGCCAGGCCCGGGATTTCTTTTTCACGCCACCAAACCAGATGACCAATGGAGCCATAACCGCCAGCAATACCACCCATCCGATCAAGGACTCCTTCACCCCGCCTTCGTGGTAGAAAAATCCGAATCGTCGCGAAAAAATGGCCAGTATCGGAATGTGCACCATGTAGAAAAACAGGGGCACCCGGCCCACCCTGGCCAGGGGGCGAAGAATGGGGCTGCGGAAATCGATGAAGTCGAAGAGCCCCACCATGAAGATCACCGCGCCGGAGAACCAGAACTGGTGGACCAGGCTCGGCGGGTATTTCTGCACCAGGAAAAACGAATAGCTGAAGAAGGTGTCCCAGGCAAAGATGTTGCCGAACCCCTGCCCGAAACGCACGACCCAGGCCACACCGATCAGGGCCAGCCCCGTGATCATCGTGTTGCGGGCGCGTAGACGCGGATCGGGCCAGGCTTCGAACCAGAAATGAGCCATCACGCTGCCGACGGTCGCCAGGGCGAACCAGGGCACCAGGGGATACTTGGTGAAGCTGCCCGAGTCGATGAAGAGCTGCATCCAGTAGTGGGCCGGGCCATCCAGATCGTAGGGGATCTTCAGCAGCAGGGGGTGGACCAGGAAAAGAGCGAGGGCTGTCAAGGCCCGCCACTGCCACTTCCAGGTGGCCATCCAGATCAACAGCAGCATGCAGAGCCCGATGGTGGCGATGATCCCGAAGTGGTTCAACCGCAGGCGGGCAAACCCGCCCCACGACGCGTTGACCCACACCAGTTGCACGGCCACCAGGAACAACCCGCGCTGGATGAAGCCCCAGCGGATGGTCCGGATCGACTCGCCATTGCCCAACCTGCGTTTGAATACGTAGTAGACCATGGCGCCGTTCATCATCAAAAAACCAGGAGCGCACAGGTATCCCATGTACCGCAGCAGGAACTGGGGCGTGTTGTCGAAGAACGGGTCCAGCGGGTCGAGGCTCAGCCAGGCCGAATTGAAATAGTAGTTGCTGTGCCCGAGGGCCATCATCACACCGACCAGGCCCCGGAACTCGTCGATGAAGGTGAAACGTTTCTTCCCAGCCATGGCCCGTCCTATTTGGAGGTGAAGATGGTGCGAACCACACGCAGCCCCACCACGTTTTCGGCCGAATCGGGAAAACGGGACCCGCGGTTGGCGCTGCGGCAATCCTCGCTGCCGCCGTACCAGCTGCCGCCGCGTACCACACGCTGGGTGCCGCCGCCGGCGCCCAGCGGGTCGAGAACCACACCGTCACCGTCCAGGTCGCCCACGCGGTAGTCGCCGAACCAGTCCCAGCACCATTCCCAGACGTTGCCGTGCATGTCGTACAGGCCGTAATTGTTGGGCGCCTTCTGACTGACGTCGCTGGTGGCGGGACCACCGACAAAAGTGCTGCCGCAGTACCAACCCATGATATCCAGCACCGGGTCAAAGTTGCACACCCGGCCGGTCAAACCGCCGAGGGCAAAGGCGGAGGGCGACCCGCCGCGGCACAGCCATTCCCACTCGGCTTCGGTAGGCAGTCGCCAACCGTCGGCCGAACGGTTCCAGTTGACCTGCCCACCGTCGATGTCGTAGGCAGCGGTCCGGCCGTCGTCCACCGACAGGGCGTTGCAGTACTGGACCGCCTGCAGCCAGGTGAGCGATTCCACCGGCCGATTGCCGCCGTCGAAATCGCTGGGGTCGCTCAGGCCGAGGGCTGTCCATTCGCTCTGGGTGACTTCGGTCACGGCAGCTACCAGGCTGTCGATAAAGACAACCGTATGCTGCCATTCGTCGGGGTTACGCCACGGTTCATAGGCCACGTCCATGGTGTCGGCGGTGGCGGAGCTGCCCATGACGAAAACAATGCTTCCCACCGTGGGACCAATGACGGTGGGTGTGGTGGCTTCCGGTACTTCCTGATCCGCGACTGCGAAGTGGAAGGAATAGGTATGTTCCCCCTTCGCCAGCGGGGTCTGGTACCGGAAAAGAATTTCACCGTCATTGTTTTCGATGGCACTCATGACATGGGCGGTGCCGTCGATGACGACCTCGTTCACCGTGGATTCATCGGGATGGAAAAAGGTCACTTCATAAGTGAAGGTGTCACTGGTCCTGCCGGCCAGGAGGTCCAGGCCGGCGTTGGACAGCAGGATGCCTTCACCTGGAATGGTGCTCACCGGGTTACTCAGTTTCGAAACCAGGCCGGCGTTGTCGGTGCAGCGGATGGCGAAGTGCTTTTCCACGGCGGTCAGCCCTGCCACCCGTAAATCCATTGCCGTCCCGGGAGCTGCGGGCGCCGGGACGTCTGCCAATGCCGTGGCGGCCTCCCAGGAGGCTTCGTCGGTGATGGGGGAATCGGACATCCGGATTTCCTGGCTGGTGGCCGTTCCTTCCATGCGATCGTCCCCTGTGGCGTACCAGTTCAACTGTACGGCCCCTTCACCAAAGGGCCTGACACTCAAGCTATGAACGGTCGCGGGCGGCGTCTGGTCCCGGAATTCGTTGGGACCCTGGATGATTACCAGACCTTCATCCCGGTCGGCCACGAGGACAAAGCCCTCGCTGCTGAGGGCCAGATCCATGGCGTATTCGGTGATGATGCGGCCCAGGAATTCCGGGTGAACCGGGTCCGAGACGTTTACGAAGTGCACGCCGGCGCCCTGAGCGGCCAGCACGGCCAGGCCGTCGCGCACGGCCACCGCGCGGCATTTCCCCTCGAGGTCCAGGGTGGTTACACGCACCGGGGTATTCCCCTCGTCGATGCGAAATACCGTCAGCCCTTCATAACCGTCGGCCACGAAGGCATAATCGCCGGAAAGAACCACGTCCAACGCTTCGCCGGGACTGTCGGCCCAGCCGGTCAGCTCGACCGCATCCAGGTCGAGGACGCGCACGTCCAGTACCGCCAATCCCATCTCGTCGTCGGCCACGTAGGCGAAACCGTCACGTACGGCGATGCCTTCGGCGTAACCATTTGTGCCGACGAAGACGCCGTTGTAGGCCAGGATACCCGGCTGGGCGGGAATGGACTCGAAGATACGAATACCCTTCCAGCTCTCGGCCAGAAAACACACGAAAGGCTCTTCCGGATCCTCGGGTTGGTCCACGAACACCCGGTTGCCGAACACCGCTGTAGTGCCGCTGTGGAAGCTGGTCACCGCCGTAGGGTCCGTGATGTCGTAGCTGGTTATGCCTTCGGTGCCTTCGACCACCAGGGCGATGTCCAGCAACTGGTAGTCCACGAAAGTGCGCACAATCTCGATACTCTCGGCGTATTTGAGAGTGTTCAGGGTCTGCACCAGAACCGGGCGGCTGGGGATGGTGAAATCGATGGCATGCAGGCCGGCCTGTCCACCGGCGACAAAGGCGTAGTTGCCCATCACCGCCACGCCCTCGTTCTGGCTGGGCAAAGCCAGGGTGCCCACCCTGGAAAAGGGTGCTCCCGGCGGCTCGTACAGATCCTGCTGGGCACAACCGGTCCACAACAGGGTCGCCAGCAGGGCGAGGGAAACAAATCTCAAGTCAAGGCGAGGCGAAAACATGGTCACTCCTTAGAACCGGTAGCTCATGCTGGTCCAGTACAGCCACTGGGTGAAATCCTTGTCCGTGGTGATGTCGCCTTCCCAGGGGGAATCGACGACGCGCTCGGTGCGCCTGACGGCAAACTTCAGGGTCAACGGTTTGGACAGCCTGCGCCGCACCTCGACCGTGCCCTTGTAGAACATGTCCCGGCGACCCGCATGATACGGATCCTGGGCCAGGCTTTTCTGGGTGGTGTAGTAGTAGTCCATGAAAAGGAAGGAAAGGCCGATTCGATCAACGAGTTTCTTGAACGGTCCGTACCGGATGTCCACCCCGATCCGGTAGAGATCCCGCTCATAGGAGGGGTCCGAATTATCGGAAGTCTCCGGGGTTTCCCCCAATTCATCGAAGCCCCGGCCCTGGGCGTCTTCGTAGCTGTAGTCGAGATTCCAGGTGAAAACGCGACTCATTTTATAGGTCACGTTGCCGCGCACTTCCCAGGCGGTGATGTCGTTTTCCATGAAGGGCTGGTTGTAGTAGCGGTAGTTCTCCTCGTAAAGCACCTTCGCGGAAAATTTCCGGCTGATTCTCTGGCGCCAGGTGGCATTCCACACGTTGCGCTGGAAGCGGAATTCCGTCCAATCGATATCCAGGTCCGGATCGTTCAATGGCGAGCGATCCGAAAGCTGCCGGATATACTGTTCCGGTGAAAAATGGAAATACAATTCCAGGCTCTGACTCAGGCCGAAGTACTGGCGATAATAGAAGTGGAAGTCGGTATTGGTCTTGACGGGATTGCGGGCATATCTCCAGTACTTGACCTTGAATTTCAGCCGGGACTGACCCCAGGAAATCAGTCTGGCCCGGGCCTGGATGTCGAAAGACGGGGCGACGATCAGGTCGTCCTGGGTCCCGTTGATGAATTTCCAGGGGTAGTTTCCGCTCATGAAATCATCGTTATAACCGGGGCTGTTGCTCAGGATGTTGTCGTTGTAGATGACATCGAAGGTCGCATGGCCCAGAAACGTCACCGCCTTCTTGACCTTTTTCTTCGGCTTGGCGGCCACCTGGGCCTCTTTGCCGGCCAGGTGGGGCTGGGGCGGACCATCATAGTACATGAGGATCAGCAGGGGGTCGCCCCCGGGAACCCTTCCCACCAGTTCCAGGATGTATTCGCCCTCGGGAACTTCCACGGAGAACTTGCGCCCGCCACTGGGGGTTCCCGGCCGGTCATCGCCCCACGAGGATTTGCTGGAGGGGGTGAATTCAAAAATATTCCGGGTCGTGAGGCCAGGCACGCCACTGAGATCGAGCAATCCGTCAACCGGACCGACCTTGCCGTCAGGAAAGGCAATCCGGACAAAACCCCTGATCACGCCCGGCCCGGTGACAGGTACCCTGATCCCCTTGTCTCCCACGGTCAAATAGAGTTTCTGGGTCTTGCCGATGGGCACCTGCTCTACCTGGTCGAGGGGCAGCAGGACCGCACTACCGAAAGCGACGTCCGGGCCGGACAGGATCATGCCGACCGTGAAAAGGCCCAGGACCGTGGCCGACCTTGGCAGCCAGGTGATAATTTCACGCAATTGTCTCATGGTCCGCCGCGCAAGTCCTTCCTGGGGATGCGAATCTGGGCAGTGATGCAACAGTTGTCCGGGCGCACACAGCGCACTTCGAAATGGTGCAGACCCTCCGGCACGTTGATCCTGAGTTTTTTGCGGGAGCCCGGCAGAATGTCCAGGTGGCCGGGATAGAATGCATTGGCCAACCGGGTGGCGTCGTAGTGGAACGTTCGCCACACCTCGCCGTTCCTCCAAACTTCCAGCATGTACTTCTTGCTGCCGAGCATGCCCGGTTCAAAGTCCAAACGGGTGTACAATTGCAGGTTGGTCGGCCCGGTCACCGCAAAGGTCAGGGGTGTTCCGGGTTCGAACCGGTAGTAGGTGCTTTGCGTGCCGCTTTCGAACTGCAGTGTGGCCAACTCGGCGTAGCCTTCGGGTGTAAAGGGTACGGTGTCGCTGGTTGTTCGTTTGCTCTGTCGAAAGAGCCGACAAACGACTTTTCCGTTACCGGAAGCTTGTCCGGTGATCAGCAAGGCATGGGAGCCTTTGGGGATATCCACATAGGTCCGGCGCAGGGATGAGACCCTGCCGTCCTGGTCACAAATCGCGATGCCGTCGTTGATCTCGGCGGTGAAGCTCTTGCGAAGGATCTCGGTCTCGTCCAGGGTGACGGTCATCGTGAAGGGCTGCCGGTCCGGATCATCGGTTTCAAAGACATACCGGCCGATCAACTTGACACGGCGGGGGCCGTTCACCTGAAACTCCACCGGGTTGTCTTCATCCAGCACCAGATAGGTGAATTTCTGGCCGTCGCTGGTCAGGCAGATTTCGGTGCCATTCCGTTCGGGCGTCATCTTGCGCCATTGTTCTGCGGCCGACACTGTCGGCGCATGCAGGAATCCGATCCCCACCAGGACCACGAGGGGTACGAGGGGCGCGATGGTGCGCCGCCGCCCCAGGCGGTCGAACAACCCCCGGCGGATCTCCGGCGCCAGGATCAGGATGCAGGCCAGGCAGTAGATGACCAGGAAAGTCGCCGCCAGCGGCCAGCGATACATCTCCCGCACGAAAATCTCGCCCTGGCCGGGTTGGGGCAGGAAGTCCGGGGCCACCGGCAGGCCGTTGTCCTGGGCCAGGGTGATGATCCGCAACAGATGCACTACCGGAACCCCTTTTTCGGCAAACAGAATGAGCGTGCCTTTTCGTGGCCAGTTGTGGGCCTGGAGATTGAAACTCAAACCGGAGGGAAGCAGGGTCTTGTTGTGGCGGTTGCCGACGCTGGCGACACCGCCGCCCACGTTGACAAACGTGCGGTAGGGTCGACCCTGAGACGCCTCTTCGTAGAGTTTCATCCGCTTGGTGATGGCGTCCTCGATGTTGTCCGAGGCGAGAAAGGGGATCCCGTTGCGTTCGATGCTCTCCCGCAACACCCGCCTGCCGGCCGGGCTCATGCCCCGGCCCATGTCGTTGCCTCCGCCGAAGGTTGCCGCCTGGCTGCGGGTGTGGAAGATGCCCTTTTCGTAGAACAGGGATTCCATGTCCAGCCAGGTGAAATCCGGGCTGTTGGCGCCCCAGTTGGAGGCGCCTACCGAGGTGATCACCACCGGCCGAAGCTCCATGGTTTCCAGCGCCGCGTATAGGCTGATGTTCATGCCGGGGAAAGACCCGCTGACGGCCACCGCGACCGGATCTCCCGGCCCCAGGCCCGCCTGGCGGAAGTACTGCACCATCACGGCGGCAAAGTTGGGGTTGAGGGTGGTCAGTTTGGCGTCCAGATCACCCGCCGCGTTGGTGATCAGGCTGATCTCGGGGCCGATCAGGCCTGTGCCGGCCGGATCGTTGACCAGGTCAAGATTGGCGCCTTCCAGCCCCCGGTGGTGGCGTACGGCGGCAAAAGCCCGCTCAGCCCGGGTGGCGGCCTCGAGTTTGAGATCGTAATCCCACTGCCTGGTGGGGGTGCGGGTCATGTCCAGTACCATCTGCATGAGCAGGGCACTGGCCGCCAACAGCAGCAGGATGAACCTGCGCCGATTATCCAATCGCCAGCTCAATGAGCTTCCCCCCGTGGGCTGTGACCAGGGCCAGACGCACGATGAACGAGGCCATGATCATGGTGCAGAGGGTTTCGACGACGCCCTGCCGCATCATCCAGTAGGCGATCAGCCCGGGGATGATGTAACCGATGGACTGGATCACGCTGGTGTCCACGCCCAGTTGCATGGCGTCGTTGAAGACGAGGATGTGACGGGTCAGGTAACCGAACAGGAAACCGGCCAGCACGCTGAATACCATGGTGCGCCGGCCGTAGAGCAGCACGAAACGCCCCACCAACCGGATGAACGCGTATGTCACCAGGGAAGCCAGCACCGTGCCCAGGATGCGCAGGGGCTGATCCATGTAAAGGGCGATGTAACCGGGCACCACCAGGCCACCGGCTGCCAGGCCGAGGATTTCCGAAAAGACCAGGCTGACGACAAGACCCAGTCCGATACTCTGGAAGATCATTCCGTCACCTCCTTTTGCCTCAGATGGTCAAGCAGGCGAATGCCGATGCCGGCGATATTACCCACACCGATGATCCGGGAGTCATCCGGCCCCAGGCCGACCAGACGGTTCCACAAGGCCTCGGCTTCCAGGTTGCTGAAATCATGGATGACTGCCCCGGAAATCCCGTTGCGCCGCAGAATACTGGCAAACAGGGCTGTCTCGTCGCCGACCAGAACGTAATGGGCGGCCTTTAGTTCCCGGCCCATGAGAGGAGCCAGATCCTTGCTGCGCCGCTGACGGTCGGACCGGATGTTCATCAGAAGAATGACCCGCTCCGGGTGCGCAGCAAGACCCAGCCGCTGCCACACCCGGCAGTAGCTGTCAGGGTCATTGGCCGCAAAACCGTTGATGAATTCCACCTCGCGGGAACCCACTTCCGGCACCTCTTGCCGGTAACGGCGGCAGGTCATGGCGCCAGCATCGGGGGTCACCTGCCACATGCCCGCCAGGGCCACCTCGCGCTCCACGCCCACGTCCTTGCAAACGTCCAGGGCCAGGCTCACGTTTTCGGGGAACTCCTGGTAGGCGAACCGTTGCATCTCCTCATCCGAAACGGCGTCGGCCCGGCTGCAGGTGAACTTGCTGTGGGCCTTGCTCGAGCGGCTAGCCAGATAATCGACGTACCTGTCCTCGGCAGTGAACAGGTGACTGCCGCTGGGCACCGTGCCGGCCAGACTGGCAGCCACATCGTCCATGGTCGGTCCCATGACTTCCAGATGATCGGGCCGCACGTTGGTGATCACCCCGTGTGTTGCCTTGACGATGGCATGCTCTGAAACACGCTGCAGGTCGGGCCGCACGGCCATGCATTCGATCACCAGCGCCTGGCAGTTCTGCCGGGCCGCCCGGCGAAACACACTGAGCTGTTCCTTGATGTTGGGGGCGCCACGCCTTACAACGGGTGTTTCGCTGCCGTCGGTATTGATCATCGCCACCGCGCTGCCGGTGGTCTTTCCGACCACGGCCAGGCCGCCCGCCTTCAGTCCCGCCGCTATCAGCCGGGCCACCGACGACTTGCCCCGGCTGCCGTTGACGTGGATCCGGATGGGGATCCGGCGGCGGTGGAGGACATGCCGCAGCATCTCCCACATGCCGAGGACCGTCACCAGGATCAGAAGGATCAACACCAGTTGCACGATACACCTTGCCGTGGCTAGGGGAGGGACACTGCCATTGGAGTTGACGGCGGTGCCCAGCCAATGCGTTTACCGCAACAGAATCATTTTCCGGGTCAAGGCACTAGCGCCCGTTTCCAGACGGTAGAAGTACACGCCGCCGGCCGCCGGAGTACCGGAATCATCCCGGCCGTCCCAGATCTTCACGCCTTCGCCGGCGGCCACCTGGCCGTCGACCAGGGTGCGGACCAGCCGGCCCGCCACGTCGTACACCCGCAGGCGCACGTGGGTTTGGCGCGGCAAGGCAAAACCGATGGAGGCCGCGCCGCGGGCGGGATTGGGATGTGCCGGATAAAGCGCCAGACGTGTGGCCAGGGCTGCGGCCACGCTGGTCTGGCCGGGCTCACTGGACACGCTGTATGGGTGCAGGGCCGTCAACATGAAACGATCCTCGGATGGATCGCCGTCCACCGGTGCGGTGAAGCGTCGAGCTTCACCGGCAAGGGGATATTCCGTCAGACGCACGCGTTGTCCGTCGCGAATCCGGTCCACGTGCCAGCCCACAACGGGACGGTCGTCGGCAGGCTCCCAATTCAGGTCGATCTGGCTGGCGGTTGCCGTGGCGACAAACCTGGACAAGGCAAAAGGCACCCGCAACGGGACCTCGGTGGTCACGCGCACTGCCAGGCCGGGCTGCAAGGGCGCCATGCCCGGGGCGTTGACGTTGCCGTAACTCAGCTGCAGGCCATCGGTGCCGTCGGGTGACTCGATGCCCACGGTGGCGTACATACGCATGTAATCGTTGTTGTTGACCTGACGGTACAGGAAAAGCAACTCACCGTCCCCGGTGGCGGTGGGGTGACTGGCCTGATCCATCAGCGCAAGCTGGAAAGTCTGCAGACCGAGGATTTCCGGTTTGTAGTGGGGCAACCGGCTCCACTCGACAATGAATGCACCGAGGGTCTGGTCATGATGCGTATAGATGCCATCCGGATCGATGCCGTTGACATTCTCCTGGCCCTCACCCGGGGGCGCGGGATTGAGATTGTCCCAGAAGGGAGCCACCAGGGCTTCGACGCCGTACTGGGTGGGGATGGTCCAGTTGTAGAAGTCGTAGTCGCTGCCCGTGTCGAAGCTGACCCAGCCGTTGTCGCTGACCCGGATCTGGGTGTAGTCCTGCCCGTAGTAGCGGAAGGTGAACGGCAGATCGATCACCATCCAGACCACTTCATTTTCGATGGGGAAATCGAGCAGCGTACCGGGGCCGCCCATGGCCGAGGAGATCTCGTTCCAGAAATAGACCGGACGGCTGTCCGGGTAGTCGAAGTCGGCGCTGTCGTAGGCAAAGTAGCCGTAGTTGTCCGGACCTACCGGAGAAGAAACATTCACCGGTCCTACCACCACTGCGCAGTTGGTGTCGGTCCGGTAGCCCGCGGTGGTGGTGACGACCAGGCCGAAGGTCAGGTTGGTGGCCGTGGGGGTGTCCGGCGTCACACCGAGATCGAATACCGCGTCGGTCGTGACCGTCTCGCCGGGCTGACAGGCCGGAATTGTGGCGGTGCCGGTGCCCAGGGTGGAACCGCCCGGGGTCAGGAGTGTCAGCTCGACGGTGCCGCCGCCGGCCGCGATGCTGCCGGTGTTGCGCAAGGTCAGGGCCAGGTTGGTCGTCTGGCCGGGACGCGGGGCGGACCCGTCGGCTGCAGCCAGGTAGACCTCGCCCCAGGCCGGGGCGGTCACGGCCAGGCTGACGAGGGAAGTGTCATGCTGGCCGCCGAGACGTTCGGCGTCCAATTGCAGGGTGATCAACGATGCGTCCGCCGCATCGGCAGCAATGACCAGCCCCAGTGTCGCGCTGGCGACGGCTTCGGCACCACCGGGAATGTCGGGGAAAGCCACCTGGCCGGCCGCACTTCCGGGCCCGGAGACTTCGGCAATACTCAGGGTGAAGGCACCACTGGGGCTGCTGCCGTGATTTTTGATCGTCGCGGTCAGGGCCAGCGTCTCGCCGGGATTGATTACCTGGTCACCGTTGCCTGCGCTGTCGTCGACTTCCATGGCGGTAGCGCCCAGGAATACGGCCGCGGTGCCGGTGGCGATGGTGGCTTCGTAGGGATTCACGCCCACCTCGCTGACGGTGATTTCAATGACCGCCCCCTGCAGGACGGGGCTGATCTCCAGGTCCAATGTGCCGTCAGGACCGGTCACTCCGGTGCCGATCAACTGGCCGCTTTGGACCACACCCACCCGGGCGCCGGCCACGGGGGTGGAGGCCCCTTCGGTGACCACCGATACGGTGAGACTGTTGGACCCGACCAGCAGGTGGTCGGGATGGCTCACTTCGATGGCCTGGGGCAACTGACGCCAGAACTTCAGGCTGGGATCACCCATCAGGTTGTAGATGTGAAAGTAGAATTCCACCGATTCCTCGCCGAACTCGGCAGCCGACATCTCGTTGGGGAAGTAGTCCATGAAACGCATCTTGCCGGTGTCCAGCAGGGTGCCCAGATCGGTGACACCTTCGTCGACGATGCGCTCGAAGAGGCTGATGGCCATGGCGTCGTTGTACCTGGTATGCGACCAGTGTTCGCCGTTGCCGATGAAGGCCACCGCACCCTTGCCGGGGTCGTCGGGGCTGCCCTGGCGTACGAAAACCTCACCGAAACACGGGCTGCTGGACGTGTAATCGCCATTCAGGCACACGAAACTCATGACAATCGGCGTCATGTTGTTGGTGTCCAGGGCCGGGATGTCGTCCACGGTGAACATGGGGGGATCCCAGCCGGCTGTGCCGTAGGCCCAACCGCGGTAGACCACGAAACCCACGCCGGCGTTGATGGTGTTGCGCACCACGGTGGCTCCCATAAGCGAAGGCAGCGGTGGCGACGAGACGGCCGTGGGGTCGGGAAAGCCCATGTCCGTCAGCATTTCGCCGCAGAAATCAACCGTATAACCGGGGGTTTCCGAAGCGTAGACACCCGCCACCATCAGGGAGCGGGTTTGCCAGGTGGGGTCGCCGGCCAGGTCAGGGAAACGTTCGTAGTTGATGGTCTTGTTGATCAGGGTACGGGCTTCGGTTTCGTTTTCCACCGGCATACGGCCTATCGTGGCATCCATCAGCCAGTCGTCGCCGTCCAGTAGCACGTACGGATGATCAGAGGGGTTGGCGTAGAAGTTGAAGGTGGGGATCTCGTCCACGTCACCGACCAGCAGAATGTACTCCGGAGGTGAGTCCCAGGTATCGTAGGCGGTCTGGATGTAATTCTTGATGCCTTCGGTGGATGCACCGGTCACGGTGGTTGAAACGGTGGTCACGTGATAGCCCTTGCGGGTCTTCCAATCCACCAGGGGAGCCACGGCTGGCGCGAAGGCCGGGGCGTGGATAATCAGGATGGAACCGCCTCCCGCACCGCTCTTGTCAATTTCCACGGGCATGGTCCGCCCAAG
>DAOWLV010000309.1 GCA_030643455.1 Candidatus Krumholzibacteriia bacterium
GGCCAGGTCGCCGGTCTTGGCGTAATAGGTATTGGGCAGCAACCATCCGTAAACGTCGTGCCGCCAGATGAAAAACGCCGCGACGCCCACCACAAGGACCAGCAATCCCAGCCAGCGGCGCAGGTTGTGGAAGGGGGTGCCGGATCCAACCGGAGCCATGGCCCATATGGTGAAGATCAACGCCAGGGCGGGTCCTTCAGGTCTGGTCACTACGAGCAGAACACCCACGATGCCGGCGCCAAGTGGGTTCCGCTGCAGGGCCAGGCGCCAGGACAGGACTGCCCACATGGTGAACAATGGGGTTTCCAGGCCGGCAAGCATCCAGCAGGCGCCCGCTCCGACGGCGGCCAGAAGCAGTTGGGCGGTCCGGCCAGGCAGGGCGCTGATTTCCGCGGCCCGGGGTGCCAGAAGGCGGACGATACCCGGAGCCAAGGCCAGGACTACGGCCATGGCACAGGTGCCCAGGATTCTGGCCCAGAGCAGGGGGTCCAGGCCCAGCTTCATGCCAAACGCACTCAACAGGACCCACAAGAGATTGCTGTAGCCCTCGACGTATTCCCCGGAATTGAAGACGAGCCCGTGGCCGTCCACAAGATTTTCCGCGAATCGGAATGAGATGAAGGCGTCGTCGATGACGAAGCCGAAAGTCAGTCCGTGCCCCACCAGCAAAACCAGGGCAATCACAAACCACAGGAATCCGGCTCCATGGCCACCCATTCTGCCGCCGGAGCCCATCATGCCGGTGCTCCCGGTTCACTGGTAATGATTTCGATGGCCACACCTCGGCGGCGCAGTTCCTCGATCATCCTGTCGCCTGGTACCACCAGTTCCTGGCAGCGGGCGCCGGGAGTGGCAATTTCGCCGGACGCGAGCATCCACGCGATGATGGCCGCGGGATAACCCGTCATGCGCATCATGGCGGAGATGTCGTTGGTCCCGTCGTGATGGTCGATGATCCGGACTGTCTTGCGGACGGCGGTGCCATCGGCGGCCCAACCCTCGACTTCGGCCAGCAGCAGGACGACGTCCTGTCCGGGCAGATCGAGTTTTTCCTGCAACAGGCTGGCCAGCACCTCGCGGGGGGCCACCTTGCCGTCGCGAAATTCCCTGGGCATCGAATCGCAGAGGCCGAGCTCGGCCAGCAACCGGAACTGGGCGCAATGGCCCTTGTAGCGAATGGTCTTGTAATCGAGGTTGGGCACGCGGCCGGCCAGGGTCCTGGGCAGGGTGGAGGTTCCGCCGCTGGTCTGGAAGGCCTCCAGCTCACCGAAGGGTTCGGGGAAGAGGAGGGTCTCCAGCTCGCTGAGGGATGGCACGGTGTGCAGCCGTCCGTCACGGATGACCACGGCCGGTTCGATGTATTCGTTGATCAGGCCCTGCACCGAAAAAACGACCTTGTAGTTCATGGGGGGCACGGGGTCGGCGGGCAGGCCGCCAACGCGAAGCTTCAAACTTTCAGCGCGGTCCAGACCGTCGACCAGCCAGTAGCCCAGGATACCGGCCAGGCCGGGGGCCAGACCACAATCGGGAATGACGGTGACTCCTTGTGCGGTGGCCCGGTCATCCAGTTCGAACTCCTGGGCCACGATGTCGTTGTTGCCGCCAAGGTCCAGGAAATGTGATCGGCTCTCCACCGCCAACGCGGCCAGGGTGGCGTTGAACCAGTAGTTGACGGCGCTGATGGTCACATCGGCGGTGTCCATCAAGGGGGCCAGAGCGGTGGCGTCGCGAACATCGGCGCAGACCGGGGACACCCGCCGGTCGTCCAGGCGGTCCGCCAGGGCGGTGAGACTGTCCTGATCCGCATCGACGATCACCAGTCTGGCCGTTCCCGGAGCGTGATGCAGCAGGTCGAAAGCGATGGCGGTGCCCTGAAGGCCGGCTCCTAACAACAGGTATTCCACGTCCGTCTCCGGATTGTCTGGGATTCAGGTCATCGATTCTTCAGGAACCATCATAAAAGCCCGGAGCCCTGCGGTCACGCCGCAAACCGAAAAATTTCCCGCCGGGCCGGCGGGCGGTCAATCATACCTTTGACCTAACTCCATAACATGGCTACTATTTTGATGAAATTCATGGTTTCTCCCAAAATCAAGGAGTCCATCATGCCCGGCAAGAAGTCCGGAGTCGATGCCCGCGTTCTCCAGGAGAATCTGCTCGAACTCATCCGCCGCACTTCCACGCAGTTGCCCAGCGACGTCGTGCGGGCGGTTCACCAGGGTCTGCGCCGGGAGAAGAAGGGTTCGACCGGGCGCTACGCCCTCGAGGTGATCCGCGACAACATCATCATGGCCAAGGACAAGTCGCAGCCCCTGTGCCAGGATACCGGGGTGATCATCTGTTATGCCGATCTGCCGGATTGGTGCCCTGAAAGCACCTTTCGAAAAGCCTTCGAGAAGGCCGTGATCAAGGCCACCAAGGTCGGCTACCTGCGTCAGAACTCGGTGGACTCCATCACCGGAATCAATTCGGGGAACAATCTCGGCCCCGGCGGCCCGTCGTACCACTTCCATCCGATCAAGGGGAAATCCCTCAAGGTGAGGATGATGCTCAAGGGTGGCGGCTGCGAGAATTCGAGCATCCAGTACAGTCTGCCCGACAACAGGATCGGCGCCGGGCGTGATCTGGAAGGTGTCCGCCGGTGTCTGCTCGACGCCCTCATCCAGGCCCAGGGCAAGGGCTGCGGGCCGGGCATCCTGGGCGTGTGTGTCGGTGGCGATCGGGGGTCGGGATATATTGCGGCCAAGGAGACCCTGTTCCGTGAGCTCGACGAAAAGAACGAGAATCCAACGCTGGCAAGACTGGAAAATCGGATCATGAAAGAGGGCAACGGCCTGAACATCGGCCCCATGGGCTTCGGCGGCGCCACGACGTTGCTGGGTGTGAAGATCACCCACCGCAACCGGGTGCCCGCCTCGTTTTTCGTTTCGGTGGCCTATATGTGCTGGGCTTTCCGTCGGAACGGATTCATGATGAGTGGCAGCGGCCGGATTTCCCGCTGGCTCTACGAATCGTAGGAGGCAGGATCATGTTGCTGGAAGCACCATTTACAGAGAAGAAGATCCGGGCTCTGCGCGTGGGGGACCGGGTCGAGATCACCGGTCTGATCTATACCGGGCGGGACGCGGTTCACAAATACCTCCACGACGGCGGCAAGCCTCCGGTGGACCTGACCGACAGCATCATCTACCACTGCGGGCCGGTGGTGGTGAAGGAAAAGGGCAAGTGGGTCGTCAAGGCCGCCGGGCCGACCACCAGCATCCGTGAGGAACCCTATCAGGGCCCCCTCATGGAGCAGTTCGGGATCCGGGCCGTCATCGGCAAGGGTGGCATGGGGCCCAAGACCCTGAAATACTGCAAAAAAGTCGGTGCGGTCTACTTTCACGCCATCGGTGGGGCCGCCCAGGTCTTGGCCGAGCGCGTTGTCGAGGTCGAAGGAGTGCACCTGGCCGAAAAGTTCGGCGCCCCCGAAGCGATCTGGGAATTCCGGGTTGAGAAATTTCCCGTCGTGGTGACAATGGACTCCCACGGAAAATCCCTGCATGAGCAGGTGCTGAAGGATTCAACCCGCCGGTTCGAAAAGCTGCTGGGCTGAGACGGGATCATTTTTTTAATTTCCCCGTCCCTGCGGGAAATGGAAAAGGACATGGATTTGCATAACGAGGATCGATTCGTTTTCACCCTGCCGGCTCTCTTGAACATCCTGTTCAGGGGCCGGGTGCTCATCGTCGTGGTCACGGCGCTGGGCCTGATCGCGGGCATCGGATACGGGATCGTGGTCAAGCCGCTGTACCGCTCCTCGGTTCAGATCCGGCCGGGCATCGTTTCCTTCACGGAGCAGGGCGGACCTCTGCGAGGTGGGATTCGCGAGGACATCGTCCATTTTTTCCAGTCCTCCCTCTACTGGCAGGATATGCGTGAAGAGGCCCGGTTCGCGGACATGAAGGCCGCCCCGATCATCCTCGCGCAGTTCGTGCCCGGTGCGATCCAGTTCATGGCCGGGGGCGACGTCATTACCCTGACCAACCTTTCCACCAATCCCGAAGTGGCGGTGGCCATCCTCGAATCAGCCATGGCGTCCTACAGCAACCAGAGCTTCTCCGATTCCCTCAGCAGCGACGTCCAGCTAACCCAGAAGGGTATCGAGGTCCGGATGCGGGGGATGGTCCACGACATCGAACTGGTGGGCGCGAAGGAGGACAAGGTCACCCTTGAAATCGCCCAGATGCAGGGTGAATTGAAGTTGATCGAATACGAGCACCAGAAACTGGGTCTGGACCAGAAGATCCTGACGGAAGAGAATTCCAGGCTCGCCAGGGCCGCGGATAACACGCTGGCAGAGGTTGCCCTGGCCAGGGAACGGCTGACCGAAGCAGAGAAGGTGCTGGCCATTGCCCTCAAGGCGGAGCGGGACACCACCACCGGTTCGGATCCGGGTCGGGATTCCGATGATCCGGTGGGCGAAGTTCTCAAGCAGACGGCCAGCCGGGAACAGGCCGGCCGGGTGGGCGATCTGCTGATGACGGTCAACGAGTTGAGCTCGTCCATCTACCAGGGCGTGGTCCTGGCCGAC
>DAOWLV010000116.1 GCA_030643455.1 Candidatus Krumholzibacteriia bacterium
CAACTGCCCGCAACTCTGGTAACGCTCATCCACCTTCTTGGTCAGCATCAAATCCACGGTGGACGAAAGAGCCGCAGGGGTCTCTTCACAAACCTCGTTCAGCGCTTTCGGCTGCTGGTTGGCGATGGAGTACATCAGCGCCAGCCCGCTCTCTCCGGCGAATGGCAGTTGTCCCGAAACCATCTGATACAGGCACACCCCCAACGACCAGATATCGGAGCGGTGATCAACCGTGCTGCCCTGGACCTGTTCGGGCGACATGTAGGCCGCCGTGCCGAGGGTGGTGTGGGTCTTGGTCATTCGGGCGAGATTCATGAACTTGGCCAGACCGAAATCCATGATCCTGGCCTGCCCTTCGGGCGTGACGATGATGTTGGCGGGTTTGATGTCGCGATGCACGACGCCGGCGTCATGGGCGAGCTTCAGCCCGGAGGCGATCTGGACAACAAGGTCCACCGCATCATCGCGATCCAGTTCACCGGAATCGATCAACTCTTGCAGCGTTTGACCAGGCACATATTCCATGGAAATGAAGACATGGCCATCCACCTCATCGATCTCGTGAATGGTACAGACATTGGGATGATTGAGCGCCGCGGCCGCCCGCGCTTCTTGCAGAAAGCGAACCTTGCCAGCCTCGTGGACGGCATTGTCAGGCAGGAATTTGAGAGCGACCTTGCGTAGAAGTTTGGTGTCCTCGGCCAGATACACCACACCCATTCCACCTTCGCCCAGTTTCTCGACGATCGTGTAGTGGGAGAATGTCTTGCCGAGCATGGCTTCTCCTTGATTCTGCAATATCTTGCGCCGACCAACTGACTGTATCACGGAACCTGGTGGCCTGTAAATAATTGAGAGTTAATTATCGAGATCTGAAAATTGCCTGTCACCTGGGTGTGGTCGATCTTGGTGAAAAGGGTCCGAATCGCACCATCGGTGCCCCGCATCGGGTGGCAGTATTGACAGTTGGTGTTCATCAATGATAGAATCAGGCACTCAGGTGGGCGTGCGGAGGGCGAAATTTTTGCGGTTGAAATGCCTGCCTTTGCTACAATCGATCCATCGAATCGGGGATCAGGGAGTCCAGGTTGGGGTTGGTGGGAGGACCGCCCTTTCCTGTTTTTTCTCGTGATTCAAATCGGGTGGGTTCTGGCGGATGATCCATCTTCATCACCGGGGAAAATACCACCGGGCAACCCGCCGAGGTGGAATGGCATCCTCGGCAGAAAAAAGACAATTCAGATTGGTCAATATTCCTGGGGGTGGGACACGGGAAACAATATTTTGTTTCCGGCGGTGCGGAAAAAACCTCAGAAGACTTGATTGGTGGGGTGGACATTCCCCTACCTCCCCAACAACCCCAAAAACCGCCGCAAGAATCCTTTCTCGTTCATCTCCACCTGATCTGAAGCCGAACGGCTGGCGGCCCATTTCTCCATTCTTTCCTTGTTCGCCATGGCTCTTTCGTTGGCCAGCCGGGCAAAAGCCTCGGGGATGCCGTCGCTCACACCCAGCAAGGCGCGGAAGGCATCCGGCCCCAGTTCCAGGAGCACCGCGGCGCTCGTCACCTTGATTTCGGCACTGCGGGTCATGTTCAGCATCAGGCTCATCTCGCCCACCAGACACCCGGGGTTGATTTCGAATTCGGAGATCGGTTCGTCCGTTTCATCCAGGATTCGACCCGCCAGCGAACCTGTAACCAGGATGTGGCAGGTGTGTCCATCCTCACCCTGGTGGTACAGGGTTTCACCATTGGTGAAGCGCACCTTGCGGACCAGGGGGGCAACAGTTTGTAAGTCTTCGCGGGTCAACAGGGGCTGTCCCGCCTCATCGACCACCAGTTCCTGCGCCAGTTCACTGTCGAGCAATGCGTCGGTGATGAAGGAAATTTCCTCTTCCCTGGGATCGAGCTTCATCCTGTTCTGGACCAGCATCAGGTAGTCGTTCAACAGCCGGTCGGACATGGGGAAGGGGATCTCGATGCCGGCGCGCTTGAACCGGTACCAGATCATCCGGTTCACGTCGCCCTCGATGGCGATGCGGCGGTGGTAATCGCGGGTCCAGAAACGCAACTGGTAGTTGATGCCATAATCCTGGAAGGCGGTGACGTAGGCGTCAGGATTGGGGTTGGGCAGGACGGTGTCCACGTCGAGAGCGGCGGCGACCAGGGCTGCGATGACGTCGTCGGGGGCGTCGCTGTAGCTGGCACCCACGTCGATGGTGTGCCGCCGGGTCGGGTTGGGCCGAACCATGTTGTGCACCGTCGACTCGCTGAGCTTGGCGTTGGGCACGATCATCACGTGACCGGACATGGTGCGGATACGGGTTTCGCGCCAGTTGGTCTCCATCACCTTGCCGGACAGGTTGTCCATCTCGATCCAGTCACCGGGCATCACACTGCGGGCGATGTGCAGGGACATGCCGGCCAGCAGGTTGCCCAGCACCCCCTGCAGGGCAAAACCGATAACCGCGGTGATCAGGGCGGTCGAGGCCAGCAGGGGGGCGATATTGAACCCCAGTTCGAAGCGCAGCACCCCGAAGCCCAGCCCCAGCACGACCAGACCACGCCCAATGCCCAGCAACAACTGGGGGATGGGCAATTCGCGGCCACGGCGGGCGAACAGGACGTGAGCGGTGCCCTCCAGAATCATCAGGAACGTCAGTCCGATCCAGAATATGTTCCAGGCATTGAGGTGCTTGATGTTCTCGGACAACCAGGCCGCAGGTCCCGGAAGGAAACCCAGCAGCTGTACCAGCGACCAGGTCATGCCCAGAACAAGCAGCGGTGTGAGCAGGAATTTCAGCAGGCTGCCCGGACCTTTCGGCGGCAGGGTCGCGCCCGGACCGATCTTGCGCAATATGCGGGTGAGCGCCATGGCCAGCAGCCACAGCAACAGCATGGTCAAGACTTCGATGATGGTGGGCAGGTATAGATTCACGCCGGGTTCTCCATTGGATTGTGGTTCTATTTCCTTGTCAGGTTCCAAACTGGATCGAAGCCCTCGGTCTCGTTGGCCAGACGATCCAACCATTTTCCTGCTGCCGGATCTCTGGCCGGGCCCGTGTGAATTGCAGTCATGGCTTGCCGCGCCGCCTCGGCTGCGCCGGATTTGCACTGGGCCAGGGCCGCTCCGTAAGCCTCCCAGTGGGCAGGCGCTTCTTCGCCCGCGAATCCCCACAACTCGTGGACCCGGACCGGTTGTTGTCTGCCTACGACCCGAAGGTCGCCCAGTTCACGGGCCAGCATTTTGTCAGCCACCGCTTCGAGAGTGGTATTGGTGATCATCAGATAAGTGCCGAAGACCTTGTTGGCGCCCTCGATCCGCGCGGCAAGATTGGCAGAATCGCCGATCACGGTGTAATCGAAGCGCTGGTGCGAACCCATGTTGCCCACGATCACCGGCCCGCTGTGCAGACCGATGCGCATGTGCAGGGTGGCGCCAAACCGCTCCTGGAATTCTGCCCGCCGCTCGGCCAGTTTGCGCTGGCAAAGCACCGCAGCGCGGCACGCCCGCATGGCATGATCCGGTTGATCCACCGGCGCGTTCCAGAACGCGATGATGGCGTCGCCCTCGTATTTGTCCAGCGTGCCGCCGGCCGCCAGGATGATGTCGGTCATGTCCGTCAGATACTCGTTCAGGAGCGTGGTCAGCTCCAAGGGTTCGAGGCCTTCGGAAATGGTGGTGAACCCTTCCAGGTCGGAGAAGAAAATGGTCAACTCGCGCCGTTCCCCGCCCAGTTGCAGGCTGTCCGGGTCGTCCATGATGCGCTGGATCACGTCCGGGCTCAGGTAGTGCCGGAAGGCTCCGCGGATGAAACGTTTCTGCCGGCCTTCGGTGGTCCAGGCAATGATCATCGCTCCGGCCAGAGCTCCGGCATGGCCCAATGTTCCGGGCACCACCGGCCACCAGGCGCGGGCACCGACCGCCACTTGGCCCATGACCGCCGGCAATACCAGGAAGACCACCAGCACCAGAATCGTGCGCCACAGCCGTCGCGCCAGCAGAAGGGATGCGCCAGCCACGAACGAAAGCATGAACATCACGGCGATCACAACGGCTATCGGAGGTTGGCTCACGAAACTGTCATGCAACAGGTTGTCGAGCACCGCGGCGTGCACGGTCACGCCGGGGCTGACCCGACTCAGGGGCGTGGGACGAAGGTCCATCAGACCGGGGGCACTCAGGCCGAACAGCACGTGCTTGTCCTTGACCACCGAAGGATCCAGACTCGGTGTGCCGCCTTCGATGAGCCGCAGGTCCGACTGCACGATCGCCGCCGCACTGTAGATGGGCCAGAAAGTGGCGGGATCCCGGAAGTTGATGATGCGCTCGGCCGTGCCTGCATCCAGCACGGCCTGCACCTGCCCGGATTCGTCGCCGATGAGGGCCGCCGCCGCGCCCACCGAGAGCATGGGCCCCATTCCGGGAACCTCGCGCAGCAGGATCGCCCGGCGGAATATTCCGTCGGCGTCGGGCACGTCACTGACGTTGGCCAGGGTGCGGCAGTTGTCCATCACTTCGGCGATGGGCAGGGTCACTTTTCCGGTCTCGGCGGCACTTGTGTGCACAAACGCAGCGCCCACGAAATTCCCGCTGGCGGCGATGGCTTCACCAAAGGCCTGGTCGTCCCAGACGCCGTACATCGAAGGCTCCGTGAACAAGACGTCGAAAGAGAGAGATCGTGCCTCGCCCCGCACGCAGAAATCGATGATCGTGGTGTAGACCTCCCGCGGCCAGGGCCACGACCAACCGTTGGATTCCTGGCCCCAGTCGAGGCTCGCCTGGTCCAGAAGGATCAGCACGATGGGCGAATTTTCCGGGGACTGGGGTGTAGCGCCCCGTGTGGCCACCGAGCGCACCCGCCAATCCCAGGTCGTATTTTCCCATCGGTCCAGGACTCCGACCTGCCACAGGATCACCGTCGCGGCGGTGGTTCCCAGGGCCAGCCAGAGGGCATGGATCAGTTTGCGTCGCCGGTCCTTCATTGGCGGTGGCTCACGGTTTCCAGGTAGCGTCTTCAAATCGCTTGTACCGGACCTCGGGTTCGATCTGGTCCGGCAGGCCGATCAGAGCGGGAGTAATGGCGACGATCCGGTCCCGCGGCGCCGGATGGGTGCGCGCGAATCCGGGCCCGCCGACCTTCAACCGCTTTTCCATCTCGGCCAGCATGCTTGACAGGGCTTTGGGGTCGTAGCCCACCCGCTTGAGGATCGTGATGGCGATCTGGTCCGCCTCTTCCTCCAGGCCGCGGGAGTAGCCGTTGACCAGGAGCGTGGATGTGATGTCCTCGACACCGCTTCCGAAGTCCTCGACCAGCTGTTTCAGATCGCTGCCGCCAAAATGGCGCGCGCTTTCCGTTCCCAGAATGGTCAAGGCGCTGGTCAGCCGACTGTTCTTGATGGCACGCAAACCGTGCTTGCCGACCACGTGGCCGATTTCGTGGGCCAGAACGGCGGCCAGCTCGTCTTCGGTATGGCACAGGTCCAGCATGCCGGTGCTGATGAGGATGAGTCCACCGGGCGCGGCGAAGGCGTTGATCTCGTCGGTCTCGATCAGCTGGAAGTGATAACCGCCGAAGGTCTCGGGCCGGTCCGAAGCCATGGCCAGGGTCTGCCCGATTTCGTTGAGGTAGCGGTTCGTCAGCTCGTTGTCGTAGGTGTCGTAGCTGGAGAGCATCCGGGCCGTCACGGAGCGCCCGATGTAGTACTCCTGCACGGGGGTGAGGCCCTGGAAGGTCAGGTCGATCGCGTCGATGCCGCGATGCAGGGACTCGGCCTCGTCTTCGCTGATGTGACCGGTGGCCTTGGCGGCGTCGGTGGTGAACTTGGCAACCGACGCACAGCCGGCCAACCACCAGATGGCACTGGCAGTGATCATCAGGGTCAGTACCAGCCAGGTGATCCGGGGGGGTGTCAGGAATCGTTTCATCCTACCGACCTCCTTCGGCCGGCTTGACCTGCCCGGCGGCCAGGAAGGCTGCGGCCTGCTCCGGCGTGATCACGATTTTCTCCATGCGGTCCACTGTCTGGAAGTCCAGGTCCCGATTCTGCTGGCGGTATTCCTGCTCCACCTGGTCGTTGAATCCCTTGCCGGCCAGGGCAATCTCTTCGCTCGAGGCGCCGGTGGCGGCTACGGCCTCGCCGGACACCATGGCCAGTTCATCCTCGGACAGCGCTGATTCGTGCAGCCAACCGGTTTGCCCATTCGGGCCCGTGACATGAACCCAGGGTCCTTGCCGGGAGCCCACCCTCACCTGCGTCCCGTAGGCCATTTCTGTAACCGTGGCGCCGAGGAAGGATGGCCGCGACCGGAGATTACTCGTGCGCACCTGAACGCTCATGACTTGTCCTGCGGCCCAGGCCAAGCCGGCCACCAGCACCAGGGCAACCCACAGACCGGCACCGAACCGGCGGCTGAGTGAAAATTTGCTGTCCCTTGATTTCATCACCATATCTGCCTCCCTCAATCAGTATTGACCGGGACCACGGTCGATTCGGCCACGCTGGGCGCGGGCCTGGCCATGGTTGGTCTTGATTTTCAGAACAGGCCACTACCATAGCAAATATCAGGGATGATGGAACGAAGGAATCGGATCTCGGCCTTCTGCAACCACGTTCCGGAGGCGGGGACAACCCTGACCCAGTACGAATGGAAGGCCCCCCGGGGGGCCTTTTCCGCATGGATAACTGTGATAGCTTGCTACCGAATACATTTTCCGGTGCACAATCCAAGCCAAATAAGTGGTTGAAATCCCCTAAATCTGCTAGGATATTATGACTGATGGCTGGGGTGACTCGAAGACACCCGGCCGGGCCGAAAGGCCGATCTTCACTCGGACATGTGGAACTTGAGGAAGTGGGGCGTGTGAGCCCGGGAGTTGAACATGGAATATCCTGACTGCAAGAAATGTAACGAGGGTCTTTTGTTGCCTCTTTCGGATTACGGGCGGGACGGCGCGGCCATCCGGTTCAAGGCCTGGGTCTGCCACAATCCGGTGTGCGGGTTCAGCATTCGCATCGACAACGGGGAAATCAGCCTGGGCAAGAGCCTGCGCGAATCCGTCAAATAGGTTGTGCCGCTGGGATATTGGATATCAATGCGGGAAACGCCCCCCCCAGGGCATCTTTGAATCTCAACCACTTGATAACAAATGAGTTAACGATCTGTGGTCCAACCTGGATATCGGGTCAAGGACCCTCGGGCCGGGGCCGGGCACGGCCCATCGAGAGCAGAAATTTCCCCACCAGAAATATCCCCAGGACCGAAACCGCGGCCAGTCCCCAATCCCCGGTGGTGAGGCTCTGGGGTTCCGCCAGACCGCCCTCATGGCCCAGCATCGCCCACAGGGAAATGGAATTGTGCACCGCGTGGGCTACCCAGCAGGCGGTCACCGACCTGGTTGTTTCGTAGATGAAGGCCAGCATGATTCCCACACCGATCAGGCCGAACAGGAACCAGGGTTCTCCGTGAACGATCCCGAACATCAGGGCCGAGATCACCGTCGCGGGCACCGCACCCCACATTGACGAAGTGAGTCGGTGCAGCAATCCCCGGAAAATGATTTCCTCGGCCAGGGGCGCAACTGCCACGACCGTGACCACCGCCAGAATGATCTCGAAAGTGGTGGTGGGCAGGTGTTCCTGGAAAAAACTTTCCCACTGGGGATCCATCGGGTGCAGGCGCAGGGACAGCTCGGCCAGCAGGGACGTGGGTATCAGGGAGCAGACAGCCATCAGCGCTGAAGCGGCCAGAACCACCGGGTGGGGCGCGGACAGGCTGAAATCCCGGCGGAACGAAAAGCGGAACCTGCGGGCGATCAGGGCCACCGGCAGCAGGACGCCAAGAACCGCCCCGGCCAGCACCGGCAGGAACAGATCCTCGCGGAACACGTAGACCAGGATCTGGAAGAAGAAGTTCCCGGCCATCAGCAGGACCGCCAGGCCCAGGATCCGGCCCCGGCTCCAGGTTTCCCACAAACCCTGTGGTTGGTCAGGGTGGTGGCGGTTGGTATGATTCAGTTCGTACATGTGCTCCAGGATCCGGGATCGGCCGTCCGGGATCAACAGAATCTTGGCCGGCGGCGGTTCCGCTGGGCAATCCACTGGGAAAAAGGTTACTATTCACCCACGGAAAAACAAATGAAAGGTGCCGCCGTGCCGAGCAATGAGACCCGCCACATCCAGGCCGTGATCTTCGATCTCGACAATA
>DAOWLV010000157.1 GCA_030643455.1 Candidatus Krumholzibacteriia bacterium
ACCACCGAGATGGGAATCGAAGAGGCGATGATCAGCGTGCTGCGCCCATCCCGCAAAAAGAGGAACAGGACGCCGATGGCCAGCACCCCGCCGATCAACGCGGCGTTGCGGACTTCGTCCACGGCCTGCTGGATGAAATGTGACTGATCGAACAGAACCGTCAGCGTGGTGCCTTCGGGAAGTTTGCCGTCCTGCCACTCGGCGATACGATCCCGCAGGCGGCGGGCCACGGTCACCGTGTTGGAATCACCTTCCTTGAAGAAGGATATCTCCACCGATTCACGCCCGTTCACCCGCGTGATTTCCTCGCGTTCCTTGCTGCCCCACCGGACGGTCGCCACGTCGCCCAGGCGTACCGAGGCTCCATCGGCATGGACGATGATCAGGTTGGCGATTTCCTCGACGTCCTGGTATTCATTGAGGGTCCGGATGAGATACTGGCTATCCGGCCCGCGCAGGGCCCCGCCGGGCAGGTTCACGTTGCTCACGCCCACCACCTGACGGATCCGTTCGATGGTGATCCCGAGGGCGGCCAGCCGCTCCTGGTCCACCTCGATCTGGATTTCCTCCTCGAGCCCGCCCTTGATCCCCGCCGCGGCCACACCCTTGACGGTTTCGAAATCCTGCTTGATCTGCCGGTCCGCCAGGCGGCGCAGGGTGGTCAGGTCATCGTCGCCGGCCAGGGCCATCCTGATGATGGGATCCAGGCTGGGGTCGAAACGCAGGACCACCGGATCGGTGGTCTCTTCGGGCAGGATCAGGCGGTCGAGTTTTTCCCGGACCTCCATGGACAGCAGGTCCATGTCCGCTCCCCACTCGAACTCCAGTGTGACCTCGGAGATGCCGGCGCGCGAAACCGAGTGGATGGTCTGCAACCCGCGCAAGACGCCAACGGCTTCCTCGACCGGACGGGTGACCAGGTTTTCCACTTCCTGGGGAGCCGTGTCGGGAAACTCGGTCTGCACGGTGATGGACGGATAGGTGATGTCCGGAAACAACTCGAGGGAAAGGCGGTTGTAGCCGACCAGGCCGAAAGCGATGACGGCCATGGCCGTCATGACCACGCTGACCCGCCGCCGGACCGCCAGACTGACAATCCCCTGCATCAGCGACCTGCCCCCATCTCGTCCTCCAGGACCTTGACCGGCGACCCGTTCTTCAGGGAACGCTGACCCTTGACGACCACCGATTCACCCACCGCCAGCCCCGACAGGATCTGGGCATGGTCGTCATCGGTGAATCCGATTTCGACGATGCGCCGCTCGGCAGTGGGTATTTCCGCCTGGGTCAGGGTGTAGACCACGGACTCACCCTTGTCCGACAGGACCGCGTTCCGCGGCACCAGTATCACGTCGTCGCGTTTCTCGGTCACGATCTGGACCTGCGCGAAGTCCCCCGGCCGGGTCTCGGCGGGATATTCCGCCACCTCGATGGTGAGCTTGATGGTCCCGCTGGTGGGATCGATGACGGGACTGATCAGTTTGATCCGGCCGGTCAGCCGGGTCCCGCTGCTGTCCAGGACCAGATTGACCTCCTGGTTCTGCTGCAGTTTGTTGAATTCGCGGCTGGGCACGTGGACCCGGGCCAGCAGGGGATCAAAATCCCCCATGACCATCACCGGGTCGCCGACCATGAGATTTTGGCCCACATCCACCAGCCGGTTGGTGATCTGCCCGCTGAAAGGCGCCGTCACGGTGGTGTAGGAGAGGGCGAGCCGCTGGAGTCCCTCGTTGGCCTCGGCACTGGCCAGTTCGCTGCGGACAGCCTGGAATTCCTCTTCGGTGGCCAGTTCCTCTTCCATCATCTTTTCCATCCGCTCGTAGCGGGATCGCAGGTTGGCCGTGGTCGCGGAGGCCTGCTCCAGGCGGTAGCGGTATTCGTCGTTGTCCACCTTCAAAAGAGGGTCGCCAGCCTTCACATGGTCTCCCTCTTCGGCCAGCAGGATCCGAACAACCCCCGTCACCCTGGCCAGGATCTGGGCCTCTTTTTCTGCCTCGAGGGTGGAGGTGGCCCGGTAATAACTGGAAATGGAACCGTTGACCGCGCTGGTCACGGCGACCGGAATGGCCTGCTGACCTGGCTGTTTGCCTCCGGGGCGACCCTGGCCGTGCTGGCCTCCGCCAGGACCCTGCGCATTTTGCTGGTCTCCTGAATCCCCACAGCCGACTGCTGCCAGCAGGAGAAATGATGACGCCATCATCAGCCACACAGGGAAACCCCTCCGGCCGGCTCTTCGATTCCAGGCCATCTTACTCGTGTCCTTTCGATTCCATCGGGTTGCAGAAATTAAGGGTTCAGAGAGGACTCATACGCATTCCGTCATACTAAGATTCCGGAATTTCCCATTCGCCGCAAGGTGAAACCGCCTGTTGGATAATTGACTGCCGCAAATCCACCTTTTATTATGGATGAACGTAAATTCCCCGTCCCTCTTTTCTGTACCGAAACGGGGCCGAATCCGTGCCCCTGGGAGGAACCATGAAGATAGCGGTATGTGTGAAACAGGTCCCCGATTCCGAAACCAGGATAAATCTGGCCGCGCCCGCCGCCCAGCTGGATGAATCCGGGTTCACCCGGGTCCTTAATCCCTACGACTCCTACGCGGTCGAAGAGGCCATCAAGATCAAGGATGCCGGTGACGAGGTCGAAGTGACGGCCATCACCATCGGACCCGATACCGTCAAGGAAACCCTCAAGAAGGACTGTCTGGCCGTGGGCTGCGACAAGGCCGTCATCATCACCGATCCGGCTCTGGACGGAGCCGACGAATCCGCCCTGGCCACGGTCCTGACCGCGGCCCTGGGGCGCGATACCTATGATCTGATCCTGTTCGGCATCAAGGCCATCGACGATGACAGCGGCCAGATCGGCATCATGGTGGCCGAAAAGATGGGGCTGCCCCACGTGTCGACCATCACCCACCTGGAAATGGCCGACGGATCCCTCACCGCCCACCGCGAGATCGAGGGCGGCAAGGAGATCGTCACCGCGTCATTGCCGGCGGTTCTGACCTGCCAGAAGGGCCTGAACGAGCCTCGCCTGCCGAGTCTGCCCAACATCATGAAGGCAGGCATGAAACCCATGGAGACACTGACCTGCGCGGACCTGGGCATCGAAGTCCCGGCCAGCCTGGTCGAGATCAAGCTCTACTCCCCGCCGCCCGCGCGGGCCGAATGCAAACTGGTCGAGGCCGAAGAACCGGCCGCCGCCGCCAAGGAACTGGCCCGCCTGCTTCACGAAGAAGCCAAGGTGATTTAAGCCCTGCGTTTTCAACCCGGCCCACGGGCCGAGGGGAGTTTTAATATGCCGAACATTGCCGTATTCATCGAACAGCGGGACGGCGTCCTCAAGAAGGTCGCCTGGCAGATGATGAGTGAAGCCCGCCGGATCGCCGACACCGCCGGAGGCGAAGTGTGGGGCGTTTTCCTGGGCTCAGATGCATCCGCTGCTGCTACCGAAGCCGGAAAGTACGGGGCCGACAAGGTCTTCTCCGCCGCCGGCGAGGAATTCAACCAGTACAACAGTGAAATCTACGGGACCGCCCTGGCTGCCTTCTGCAAGTCCGCCGGGCCGGATATCCTGCTCATCGGCTCGACGGCCATGGGCAAGGACCTCGGTCCCAAGGTCGCCGCCAAGCTGGAATGCGCGTGCATCAGCGACGCGGTGGGCCTCAAGTACGAGGGCGGATGGGAAGTGCGGCGGCCCATCTTTGCCGGCAAGTGCTTCACCGATGTGTCCCCCAAGTCGGCCATGGCCGTGGTGGGCATCCGCCCCAATGCCTTCATTCTCGAGGAAAAGGCCGGCCCCGCTGCAGGTGATTCCTTCGATGCGGGCACTTCCGGGATCGACCCCAAAGCCGTGGTGAAAAACATCGAGTCGGGCGACGGTGGGAAGATCGAACTGACCGAGGCCGAGATCATCGTTTCGGGCGGACGGGGCATCAAGGGCCCCGAAAACTTCGAACTGATCGAGAAACTTGCCGATTCCCTGGGCGCTGCCGCCGGGGCCAGCCGGGCCATCGTCGACGCCGGCTGGGTGGACTACTCCAACCAGGTCGGCCAGACAGGCAAGACCGTCGGCCCCAACCTCTACATTGCCTGCGGGATCAGCGGCGCCATCCAGCACCTGGCCGGGATGAGCAGCAGCAAGTGCATCGTGGCGATCAACAAGGACGCCAACGCCCCCATCTTCAAGGTGGCGGACTACGGCATTGTCGCGGATCTGTTCGATATCATACCGGCATTGACGGACGAGATCGGCAAGATCAGAAGCTGACTTCCACTACGGGATGTCAGGCTGCCCCGCCCCCGTGCGGGGTGGCCTGATTAACCAGTTTGGCAATCAGAGCAAAGGCAACATCATGCCGGAGACACCACACCGACGCGTCTTGCAGGCCACCTGGAACTGGCAGTCCCGGGTGGACGCGGTTCCCGACGGTCCAGCAGGCGGCCTCCGCCGCAGCGCCCTCGTCCAGGCCCTGGTGATGGGCCTCATTGCTGCTTTTCTGTTTTTCGGCCTCCACCATCATCTTCTGGCCCGCATCATCTGGGCCCTGGCCGGCCTCGTGTTGATCCTGGGACTGGCCTTTCCCGGCGCCTACCGTCACATCCACTCCTTCGGCCAATGGCTGGGCCGTGTGGTGGGCAAAGGCCTTTCCTATCTGTTGCTGGTCCCCTTTTTCTTCCTCTTCTTCACCCCGGTGGCCCTGATCCTGCGCTTGCAGGGCCGTGACCCCCTGCATCGCCGGTTCCGGGATCCCCAATGGACCTACTGGATCGCCCGATCGCCAAAGGTGCCCGCTGAAAACATCGACAAGCAGTTCCTGCGCGAGGCCAGGGAAGCCCGCAAGGAATTGAGGCCGGTTGGCAAGTCGGGGATGGACAAATCATGAACATCCTCGGCATCTCGGCCTACTATCACGATTCGGCGGCCTGCCTCCTCCAGGACGGTCTCCTGACGGCGGCGGCCCAGGAAGAGCGTTTCACACGGCGCAAACATGACTCCGGATTTCCCGTCAACGCCGTGCGGTATTGCCTCGCCGAAGGCGATGTCCCGAAGGGCGGCATCGACGCGGTGGTCTTCTACGACAAGCCGCTGACCAAGTTCGGGCGCATCGCCAAGACCTATTTTTCGGTGGCGCCCCGGGGCTTGAAGCCTTTCCTGATGGCCATGCCCCTGTGGCTGCAGGAAAAATTGTGGATTCCCACCGACATCGAAAAGGCGCTGCGCACGGCCGGTGGCGGCCGGGCGGACAAGCTCTATTTCTGCGAGCACCACGAATCGCACGCGGCCAGCGCTTTTTTTCCCAGCCCGTTCGAAAGTGCGGCCGTCCTGACCATGGACGGCGTCGGCGAATGGGCCACCACCTCCCTGGGCCAGGGATCCGGCAACCGGGTGGACATTCTGGAAGAGCTCCACTTCCCCCATTCCCTCGGACTCCTGTATTCGGCTCTCACGTACTTCACCGGGTTTCGGGTCAACTCGGGGGAATACAAATTGATGGGGCTGGCCCCCTACGGCGAGCCCACTTACGTCGATCAGATCCTGGACAACCTCGTCGATATCCGGCCGGACGGTTCCTTCCGCCTGAACATGGACTACTTCGGTTTCCATGACGGTCTGACCATGACCAACGACCGGTTCGCCCGGCTGTTCGACGGTCCGGCCCGCGCCCCCGAGACCGACATGACCCGGCGCGAGATGGACCTGGCCCGCTCGGTGCAGGTTGTGACCGAACAGATCGTCCTGAAGCAGGTCGCCCACGCGGCTCTCATCACCGGTGAAAAGAACCTCTGCCTGGCCGGCGGAGTCGCCCTGAACTGCGTGGCCAATGGCCGGATCCTGCGCGAGGGCCCCTTCGAGAACATCTGGATCCAGCCCGCTGCCGGGGATGCCGGAGGCGCCCTGGGTGCGGCCCTTCACATCTGGCACCAGGTGCAGGACAACCCCCGGGTGGTTGAAGGTAATACGGACTCGATGCGGGGCTCCTATCTGGGACCCGCCTTCACCGACGACGAGATCCAGGGCTGGCTGGACCACCAGGGGTATTCCTATCGGACCCTGGCCGACGGCGACCTGGAAGACGAGGTGGCCCGCCTGGTCGAGGACCAGAAAGTCGTGGGCCTTTTCCAGGGCCGCATGGAATTCGGGCCGCGTGCCCTGGGCAACCGATCGATCATCGGCGATGCCCGTTCAGCAAAGATGCAGTCGGTGCTGAACCTGAAGATCAAGTACCGGGAATCGTTTCGGCCCTTCGCGCCGTCCTGCCTGGAAGAGCGGATCGGCGACATTTTCGACATCGACCGGCCCAGCCCCTACATGCTGCTGGTGGCCCAGGTTCGGCCCGACCGCTGCCTGCCGCCGGACGAAAACGATGACGGGACGGACCTTTTCAAACGCGTTTCCCGGCCCCGTTCCGACGTCCCGGCCATCACCCATGTGGACTATTCCGCCCGCATCCAGTCGGTCAATCGCCAAACCAATCCCCGTTACCACAGGATCATCCAGGCCTTTGAGGAAAGAACGGGTTACGGAATCATCATCAATACCTCGTTCAACGTGCGTGGCGAGCCCATCGTCTGCACGCCCGAAGACGCCTACCGCTGCTTCATGCGGACGGAGATGGATTTCCTGGTGCTGGGGAATCACATTCTGGCCAAAGAGGATCAGGCAGCCATGGACATCGCCACCGAGGCGTGGCAAGAGGAATTCCCCCTGGATTGACAGCGGACCTGCCGGGAATGATCTTGAAACGGGATGAAACCAAAGGATGATGATCAAGTGAGCAAATTCCTGTACATCGGCCGGCTCTTCCGCGAAATCTTCCAGTTCGCCATGCAGAACAAGGCCTGGTGGATCGTACCCACGGTCCTGATCCTGCTACTGCTGGGCGTGCTCATCTTTTCGGGCCAGGCCGTGGCGCCCTTTATTTACACCCTGTTCTAGAATTGGATGGCCGGGATACGAAAAAGCCGCCGCGGCACCGGGCCGGGGCGGCTTTCTCATGGTCTCTGCAGTTCGACTAGGAAGCGAGTTTCGCCAGCAGGTCCTTTTTCAGCCCATCGTTGGCTGGTTTTTCGCTGAACCATACCGTCCACAGGGCCTTGACGAATTCGAAATTCGTGAGGACGCCCTGGTCCTCACCATTCAAGGTG